>JBNJGX010000372.1:0-2505 GCA_051748025.1 Bacteroidota bacterium | reverse complement strand
AGCTTTATACAGTGTACGCAATTCTGTTTCAGCTTGTTTTCTTTTTGTAATATCTCTTACAATGCCAGCAGCATGCCATTGATTATTTATTTTTATTGATGACAAAGACAATTCAACGTCAATGCGTTCCCGGTTCTTGTCATAGGCTTGTACTTCAATAACTTTCCCAATAGCGTTGCCTTCGCCGGATTTTTCAAATCTGACCATGCCTTTTCTAAATTTTTCATAATCAGATTCAGAAGTGATTAACTTATGCAGGTTTTTCCCAAGTATGTCATCTTTGGTGTAGCCAAATATTTTTTCTGCTGCTTTGTTCCAATAAGATACCATGCCCTGGTGATCAATGAGTATTATGCCGTCCTGGGCATTGGCCGAAATTTTTTTAAAACGTTCTTCACTTTCCTGTAAGTTATCACCAATCATCTTCCGTTTGAATGCATTGGAAAACATCTGGCTGATGGTTTTGAAAGCTTCGGATTCAACTTCAGTTAATTTTTTATCGTGAATATGGTCTTCAATGCCAATAAAACCTTCACAATTGCCAAAAAAACAGATCGGAATATGGAGGTAGGATTTGCTTTTTCCTGATACAAACTCAGGTAGGGTTTCATTAGAATTTTCAATATCTGTAATGCTGATTAGGCCATTTCCGGCAAGTTTCTTTTTCCATGTTTTAATCAGTGCAGTGTTTTTAAACTTTTGCTTTTTACGTTTGGTAGCAGGTACTTCCGGATTGCACCATTCATACATTTTGTAAACAAACCGCTTGTCGTCGCTTTCTTTAAACAGATATATCCGACTGGCTTTTGTATGTTGTCCGATAAACTCAAGTGTGTTTTGTATTCCCGTTTCAAAATTCTCATGGGCATTAAGCGTGAAGGCCACTTTTGATAATAGTTTTTGTTGTTGCAGGTTTTTTTTAATGCTTTTTTCATATTGTTTTTTTTCGGTGGTATCATCAAGGATTAACATTACACGTTGTATGTTATTATAAACCACTGAAATGAAATTACAATCCAGCCATATTTCTTTGTTAAAACTGGTAATAATCCTGATATTATCATATTGTTTTTCGCCTGTTTCAACACATTTATTGAAAAGTTCAAGCAAACCGTATTTTTTCCAGGACTCCAAATGATAGATGTTTTGTTTTAACACTTCCTGTTTGGATTTTGCGCCGATTATATCAGCAGCCGCTGTGTTGCATAAAATACATTGTCCATTGGTTTCATATAAAAGGACTCCGGTCGGTGAATTGTCAATCAGGTATTGGTTATAGTCTGAAAGTTTTATGGTTTTGCCTTCTGTCTCTTTGGTTTGATGATAATTGTTGTTTTTTCCGGTATGCAGAATATTGACAAGACAAACATTTTGTTCTGCTGATGCTATTTTGATGGCATATTGTTTTCCTGTTTGAGAATTATGGGTTTCAAATTCAGTGTTTTCATTGTTTGCATTGGATTTATCAATGATGTTTTTCCAGGATACATCTGAAGCAATGTGTTTTTTCAAAGCCCGGATTACATTGAAATTGCTTTTTGCATTGATATGCAGCGTTTGCTTTGCTTTTTGATTGTATTCAAGCAATTCAAAGGTTTGATCTTTGTTATAATCAGAAACCTTAATTTTCAAAAAAGCACCGAGTAGTTCTGATTTTATCAGTTCGAGTTCATTTTTTTGCATAGACTGCATATTGTTGGGGTTTAATTTCATGTATGAAAAATAATAAAATCCTCTGTAAAGATAGAGATATTTAAAGTTTTATGGATATTAATTTTATATGGGTATCCGTTTGTTTATCTAATATCTTTCAATGATTAGAAAGTACGTTATCATTATCTAATTGTCAAACTACATTTTATCAGGATATGCAAAAAATTGCTATGTAAAAATTTATTATTATTCATAATCTCAAATCTATGTGGGCTACTGTGGTTCAAGAAATGGGGCAGATGCCGGGGTGGAACCACATAGTCACATTAGAACACATAGGATTTCACATAGGGTTTAAGCAATAGCAATAAGATAATTCAGGTAATCTTCCGGATACCCATTTATCTTATATGTACGGCTTTGTATTGCACAAGGCAGGAGGCGGATTATCCTGGCATCACACAGGCAGCGGTTTCTGCGCCGGTTGCGGAGCGACAGCGGAGCTCCCGCAACCGGCATAGCAGAACCCTGACTGTGTGATGACAGATAGCAGCCGTATGCCGACAGCCGCGCTGGCAGGTGTGGTGGCGCTGATGTGCCCAAAAATCTAAAACCCATTATCTAAAAATGACTTTTTATTTTTACTCTGTTGTTGACATGCGATATTTTTTATTTACTTGTAAAAAAAAACCAGGCACCTCTGAGAGAGATGCCTGGAAAAACCAATTAAAACTAACTTAACCATTACTACTAATGTTGAGCAATTTGCCCTATTAGCATGTATAAAACGGGGTGATTGATCAGGGCAATATCCCAACCCTGAATGATATTGAAAAAATTAAATTCAAGCAT
>JBNJGX010000371.1:0-2507 GCA_051748025.1 Bacteroidota bacterium | reverse complement strand
TGCTGTAGCGCAGTTCATCGTTTGTTTGCCACCATTGGAATCAACAGCAAGGCGCTTTACGAATTGATTCCAATCTCTGGCCATTGATTTGTCGTATTTTCTTAACTTTTTGGTGTATTCTTTTTTGTTGATGGCTTTCGTGATAACCTTAACAACATCAGCAACGACAAAATACCATTTCCGGTCACTATCGTTCCACACTGTTCTTACTTGTTTATATGCCAGGCGTTTTGTTTTTATTGTCATACTTCAATTGTTTTATAATTACAAAAATAAGCAATACACTTTCCATTTGTATTTAACCTTTTCCCTGGTGTTAAGTCAAGTTAACGTGCCATTACTGATTGACGGAGATTTGTTTCATTGAACCATCATCTTAGGCCTGACTTGACACTAGCATCACAATGCACACAATTATACTGACAATCCGGACTATCCATCTGCAAAAAATAACAACAAGGTCATAAAATCTAACCCTCAACATCACAAAGTTATGAAAAAAAACATTACCTTTGAGTCTAATATGTCACATGTGTTACTGTCCTTTGATATAAGCGGTGTTTTTGTCCATTAGGTCACAAATTGTTTAAAATCATAAATCCAAAACATTAAGTAACAAATACACCTCAATGTTCAAAACAGTTTCAGTGATTTGATAATTGATCATTGTAATTTATTTATGATTTGTATCCTGTTTTTTGGTGATTCATATCATTGAACATTGTCAACTTTAAAACCGGATCCAGGTATATAAAGATATAATTAAGAAGTAATTACAGGGTATCATAAAAAACAGATGCCTGTAATCATCAAAAAAAATATGAACACAGAAAGTACAATGAACAATTTTGATAACAGCCACAGTAAGTCACATTCAGGGTGGCGTTATGAGTTGGCACAGATGATTGCAGATAAAACTGACCTTGACAGGTTTGGCATTGAAGCCATGTATCTGATCGGAAGCACAAAAAATTTTACAGCAGGACCGGAAAGTGACATCGATATCATGTTTCATTTCCGTGGTAACAAAAGCCAGAAAAAGGCATTGAAAGCGTGGATTGAAGGTTGGAATCATGGTCTGGCAGCCATTAACAGCCTTAATGCAAAACAAAATACACCGGAATGTTATTTTGATATCCATATCATTACAGATGAAGACATCAAAAATAAAAACAGTTTCGCTTCAATGATAGGCTCACTTAACAACAGTGCCAGGCTTATAAAAAGTAAGGAAACCAATGGGTTATAATAATTTCTGTCAATAACGGTTAACATAGGCCGCTCTATTCTAATAAACGATTGCGAAAAAAAACACCTGTCAGGTCTGCCATGATTAAAGGTGATGACTATAAGATCATGCTTTACCTTTGATAACGGTAGGCCTGACAGGTGGATTATCTCAATTTTGAATAATAGAACAACGAATGAAGAATAATGAATGAAGAACAAAGAAGTAAAACCACCGATGCGTCTATGTTTTCTTTTATTTCAAAATTCGTTACTAATCAGTATTCTTAACAACTAATATGCCACAGACATCACTGACCGTGTCCCTGCCCGTCTGGCAGGCGGGCGGCGGAACGCAGTGGAGACGGATTAACACAGATTTTCATAATTTTGTTTTTGGCTTTTTGTGATTTACCTGCCAGCCGGCAGGCTGGTTTTGGATTTTGCACTTGGGATTTCCTGCCTCGCCGGCTGGCAGGTGAACTTCATAAGTGCTATATTTGCAAAGACAAATTCAAGTTGTCTATTTTGACGTTCCCCTGTTTTTCCAGGGGCAAGTACTGATTAGCAACAAAATATGTAACTATATGATGCATTGTTTTTTTGTAACAGATTTACACGGGAAAGTTTCCAGGTATGAAACATTGTTTGCCATTATCAGGCACAAAAAACCGGATGCTGTTTTTATCGGTGGCGATATTTTGCCGTCATTAAATGTGAATGAAGTTTATGAAGGGGATTTTATTGAGGATTACTTATCCGGCAAGCTTAAAAGCCTGAAATCAGAACTTAAAGGGCATTACCCGCGCATTTTTATCATCATGGGCAATGATGACCCCAGGATTGAAGAAGACAAAGTAAAAAAAATCGAAGAAAAAAACCTGTGGGAATATATACATTTCAGCAAAACTGAATTTGCCGGATACAACATTTTTGGGTATTCCTACATCCCTCCCACACCATTTATGCTGAAAGACTGGGAAAAATACGATGTTTCGGTTTTTGTTGACCCTGGTTGTGTTCATCCTGTTGATGGCTGCCGTTCTGTTGACCCCCTTGAAGATATAAGCTTTACCAATATAAAAAAAGATTTGGATAAGATAGCAGCAAACGAAGACATGGAAAAAGCTGTCTTCCTTTTTCACTCTCCGCCTTACAAAACGGTGCATGACAGGGCAGCGCTTGACGGAAAAACAATTGACCATGTGCCTCTGGATGTACATGTTGGCAGCATTGCCATTCAGCGGTTTATTGAAGATAACCAGCCATACCTGACCATG
>JBNJGX010000370.1:0-2516 GCA_051748025.1 Bacteroidota bacterium | reverse complement strand
GTAGCGAGAGAGGGAATTGAACCCTCCACCTCATGATTATGAATCATAAAATTAACTTATTTCTGTTATGCAGAAAATTTGCTAAGTAATGCTATATAAGGGCTTTTTCAATGTTTCTTTATTCTATTGATTTTTTCTTTACGGAATCTTTTGTGCAAATTTTGTGCAAATTTTGTGCAAATTATTACCTTTGGATAAATTTTAAAACAAAAAAGTATGAACGAAAATTTTAAAATAAATTTTTATTTGGATACCCGAAGGAAAAAGAAAAACGGAAAATATCCCGTCCGGCTAATGGTATATTCTAAACTTGAAAAACAAAAAAAAATTTATTCCACTGCATTTGACCTCACACCCGCAGAGTTTGAAAGAATATGGTTGAATGGCAACCCCAGGGGGGAAAATCGGAAATACAGAAAACAATTAGAAGCAATTGAAACAAATGCAATGGAGGCAGCAGATAAGTGCAGAGGGCAAACATTCGAAGAGTTTGAAAGATTTTTGCATGTTTCAACGGGTGATACAATAAACATTGCATATCATTACAGTGAGAAAATAAAGGAACTAAAGAAATTCAATCAATTAAATACATCAACAACTTACATCAACAGCCGGAATTCATTACAGCAATTTGCCAAAGAAAAGAAACAAAGGGATTTTAATAAACTGACATTTTACGACATAACCCCGGAATGGCTTAAGGAATATGAGTTTTATTTTACCAGGGTAAAAGGCGGAAGCATTGCCACAGTTGGAATATACTTAAGATCATTGAGAACATTATTTAACATTGCAATTGATAAAAATTTTATTGAAAGGGATTTTTACCCCTTTGGTAAACGCAAATACCAAATACCTACATCAGGAAAGGTAAAGAAAACACTTAAACAAGACCAGTTAAGAGTTTTGTTTCATGCTGAGCCTCAGAATCAGGAACAAGCCAAAGCCCGTGATTTTTGGTTTTTTTCGTATGCCTGCAATGGCATGAACCCCAAAGATATTGCATTGCTGAAATATAAAAATTACGACGGGGATTCTTTGAGCTTTGAACGGGCAAAAACCAAGGGAAACAGAAAAGCAGGAATGAAATATATTGTGATTTACCTGAATGATTTTTCTGCCGGTATTATAAAAAAATACGGAACTAAAAATACCAACCCGGATAACTACATATTCAATATCATTGATGATCAGATGACACCGGAAGATCAGAGGAAAGGAATAAATAATTTTGTCCGGTTTATAAACCAGCATATAAAAAATCTTGCAAAAGCTAACGGATTACCGGAGCAAATAACCACGTACTGGGCACGGCATACCTTTGCCACAAATTCAATCCGAAACGGTGCAACCATGGAGTTTATTCAGGAAAGTTTGGGACATGGTGACCTGAAAACAACCCAGAACTATTTTGCAGGATTTGATGATGATGCGAAAAAGGAATTTTCCCGGAAACTCATGGATTTTTGAACAAACAAATGAACAGATAACAACTATGTTTTTTTGTAACTTAACCATTTCCAAGAAAAGCATAGAACACTTTCTTAGAAATATGGTTTCTCATTATCCGGAAAATCCAAAACGGCTCACGATGATTTTATAAGTATGAAGTTGTTTTTTTTTTACCCATATCTTCTTAAAATTTTACCCTGTGCTTTTAATTTGGTTGTGTAAGCTTAGAATTTTCCCTTCGAACTTCGAAATATCCCCTATAATTTGAAAATACCCAATAAAAACTTATAAGAACCCCTTAGAACTTATAAGAATCCCTTATAAATTTCTATTATAACACATATTTATAAGTAAATAATTTGTAATCAGTGATATATCATTGTTATTTTGCCAATAACAATTATAATAAAAAAATATAAAGGGTAAAATAAAATTTGACATTCTTCCAGTAAAAATGGAAGACGCATTTAAAAACTAAACTATTATGACAGACATTAGATTTGAAGATTTACCTGAAATGGTAAGACAATTAAATAAAAATGTTGATGATTTAAAAACTTTAATCACTGATAAAGCTTTCGGGAAAACAGGCAGTGATGATAAAGAATTATTGACAATTCAGGAAGCAGCGGAGTTTCTGAGCTTAACAGTCCCGACAATGTACTCAAAAACAAGCCGGGGGGAATTGCCGGGGGTGTGTAAACGAAATGGACGTCTTTATTTTGATAAGCAGGTTTTGATTGATTGGATTAAGTCTGGCCGTAGATTGTCGAATGATGAACTGCAAGCAAACCCGGAAGCTTTGTTGAAAAAGAAAAGAAAGAAACAATGAATAAAGCACCGCACCCCCTGCAAAACAAGGACATTGGGGAATACAGGATTTGACAATCTTCCTGAAAAAATGGAAGAACTAATAAAACAACAAAAAGAAATTATGGGCATGCTGGTTGAAAGCGCTGTCAATCGTAAAGAACTGTACATACCCCGCAAGGAAGTTAAAAAAATGCTGCATGTCAGTTCTGATGTAACCATTATCGATATGGAACGAAAAAAACAGCTCACGC
>JBNJGX010000369.1:0-2517 GCA_051748025.1 Bacteroidota bacterium | reverse complement strand
AATCAGTACCACCTGCAGTATTATACTTGAATGTTAAAATGTAAGTGCCTGCTGCAAGATCCATACATGAGGTATAAGCCCAATCATCAGCTGCTGCAGCAGAATTCCACTGATAAACAAGTGCATAATCATCATCTGATCCTATATTTTCTCCACCTCCAGCTGCAGGAAACCATGTATTGTCATCATCATTTACATCTTCAAATGTCCAGCCCAAGAAGTCATAAGTATCCTGATCAAATGTAGTTTCATAGGGATAAGATGAAATGGGAGCAACATGCATGGTAGCTGTTGATACCGTATCGTTAGAGTCCAACTCATCTCCTGAAAGCTTTGTATATGCTTCAATTTCATAAGTTTCTTGTGCAGACATATCCATTGTGAAGGTAAAGTAAGTTGAAGAACCAGCTGTCAAACCATCGGAATAAGTTGCAGTTTGTTCCGCCCCTCCATTAATGGTATATCCTATGTCAAGATCACCGGTAATATCATTACTCCCGAAATTTTCAATTTCAACAGTGACATCTTCGGATGCAGTAAGACCACATTGCGGCTGTGGCACTTCAATACTATTCAATCCTGCATCATCTGCCAATACAACACCATCATCAACAGTTGCTTTGATAGACCAATTTGCTTCAATACCAAGCGCTGATACATTATTCCAGGAACCCAATAAAGGGGAATAAATAAGATCTCCATATCCATTTGATTCCGGTGTTTGATCATCCATATACATGCCATAATCTACAGATTGACATGTGTATCCAATAAATAACTCACTACCATCAATAGAATATGGAGTATTCAATGAAACTTCTTGCCAACCATCAACCAAATCAGCATAAGCTATATCCTGAGTATAATCAGGTGAAGCTCCATTCCCAGATGTATCTGTCCAAATCTTTATTGTTACTGGTTCATCTGCAACTAAATTTCCTGGATTAACAGCAATACTAATGTCACTTATTTCATTCCCAGAATAAGTACTCATTGTAGAACCTGGAAAATAAATAACTCCAGTGAGCTCTGCTTCTTGTTGGAAACCAGCATTAGTTGCTAAAACATCAGAACAATAACCTATGACATCAACTTCTGTTTTTTGATTTTTCAAGTCATTGTTTAATCTTTCCTTTTTAATTTCATTTGAACTCTGAAGTGTTTGCCCCAAAGCAAATGATACAGCAACAACGGCTGCCATTAATAATGTAATTCTTTTCATAACATTTAAATTTTTAGGTTTGTAATTCATTTTCGTTTCAATTATTGTGCAAATATAAAAATTATTTTTTCAAAAAAAAAATTATTTCAAATATTTCTGTTTATTTATCAATGATTTAAATTTCATGGAGATAACACCAAACACCGCTTCAGAAAAAATACCGCCTGACATCTTGGATGTACCATGCTTTCTCTCAGTAAAAACGATAGGCACTTCCCGCACATCAAACCCCAGCAAATAAGCCTTAAATTTCATTTCTATCTGAAAAGCATAGCCTATCATTCTGATGTTATCCAGGTTAATGGCTTCCAAAACCCCACGTTTATAACACACAAATCCGGCCGTGGTATCCTTTGCTTTCATTCCCGTGATCAATCGTACATATTTGGATGCAAAATATGACAAAAGCACCCTTCCCATCGGCCAGTTAACCACATTAACACCAGTAATATATCGTGAACCAATGGCTACATCGGCTCCTTTTTCTTCACATTCAGCCTGCAGCCTGACCAAATCTTCCGGATTATGGGAAAAATCGGCATCCATCTCACATATATAATGGTATCCGTTTTCGAGGGCATATTTAAAGCCTGCAATATAAGCAGTTCCCAGTCCCTGTTTTCCTTTTCGCTCCATCAAATGCAGTTGGAGTGGAAATTCTTCCTGCAGTTTTTTGACAATATCCGCTGTTCCGTCCGGGGAACCATCATCCACTATCAATACATGAAAAGACTTTTTAAGTGAAAACACTTTTCTGATAATGGCTTCGGCATTTTCCTTTTCGTTGTAGGTCGGTATTATTACAAGGTTTTTACTCACGTATTTTCAGATTTTGAGGCCGTAAATATATATACTTTCATCTGATTAAAAAAATATGGGTATCCGTTTGTTTATCTGATATTTTTCATTGATTAAAAATCCAGTTATCATTAACTTATTGTCAAACTACATTTTATCAGGACATCCAAAAAATTACTATGTAAAAATTTATTATTATTCTTAAACTCAAATCTATGTGGGCTCCTACTGTGGTTCAAAAAACGGGGCAGATGCCGGCGTGGAACCACATAGTCACAGTAGAACACATAGGATTTCACATAGGGTTTAAGCAATAACAATAAGATAATTTAGGTAATCTTCCATATACTCATTAAAAAAAATTGTTCAATTACGTGTTTAGTGTCTGTCAAAAGAGTCAGTGTTAATAAGAAAACACCAAAACTTGTTTCAGCCTGCCTTCCGCTAAAACTTATTCAAGGCTGCCTGCCAGCCACGGCTGGTGAACCGACAGGCAG
>JBNJGX010000368.1:0-2526 GCA_051748025.1 Bacteroidota bacterium | reverse complement strand
AATTACAATGAACATACATTTAAAACACATTATCCCTTCTCCATTGAAAGAGCTACCCTTAGAGGATTCTCAAATCTGGAGAAGGGATATTTCATTTGAATCCGCAAAACAACACCTCATATATGCACCATCGGGAAAAGGAAAAACAAGTCTGCTACACATATTGTATGGGTTAAGGAAAGATTATACCGGACAAGTACTCATTGATGGGAACAATATTAATAACCTTGACCATAAAGCATGGATAAAACTCCGCAGAAATCATATCAGCCTGGTACCCCAGGGATTATGGTTATTTGAAAAACTCAGTGGCACAGACAATATTCGTATTAAAAACCGGCTTACCGATCATTTGTCAGAAGGAGACATTCAGGAATACCTTAAAATATGCGGTATGGCGGAACATCAGCATAAACCGGCAGGGATACTTTCTTTTGGTCAAAAGCAGCGTATTGCCATCATCAGGGCTTTGTGTCAACCTTTTGATTTTATTTTTATGGATGAAGCTTTCTCTCATCTTGATGCAAACAACGCTGATATTATTTTTGATTTGGTAAAATCCCGCGCTGAAGCACAAAATGCAGGTATAATTTTAACCAGTCTCGCTTCATTTCCGGATGGCTTTGATAAAATACTGAAGTTATGATTTGGAAAATCCTTAAACAGGAATTTAAAATACACCAGAGTATCATTATAGCTGCGGTAATGTTTACCGGATTCAGTATCATTATACTGGCTGCACGCTTTTATGCTGATATACGGCCAGCATTTACAAGCCAGGACTTGTGGACCACAGAGCACCTGATCATCAGCAAGGACATTTCAGGGCTATCCACCACCGGGCAGTTGTTAGGGAACAAAGAAAAACCATCATTTTCTCAGGAAGAAATAGAAGCATTAAAAGATCAGGATTTTATAACAGAACTGGCACCATTTACACCAAGCAGCTTTCAGGCCAGGGTTTATACCGTCAATGATGAATTGGGCGGGTTTTACTCCGATATATTTTTTGAATCGGTACCATCACGCTATATCGACCTGGAAGATCAGGAATGGAATTGGTCACCTGCAGAAAAATATATTCCCGTGATATTACCAAAAACTTACCTGAACCTGTATAATTTCGGATTCGCCTCAGCACAAAACCTGCCACAAATTTCCGAAGAAGCCGCAGGCATGATCCCTTTCCGTGTTGTAGTAAAAGGCAATGGCAAACAAGGAGAATTTCTGGCCAGGATCGTTGGTTTTTCCGACCGGCTCAATACCATTTTGGTGCCGGCATCGTTTCTGGAATATGCCAATCCCAAATTCGGCACTAAGGAACCACCGGTTTCAAGGCTTATATTACTCACACCAGATCCTTCTGATACAGAATTGCTCGAATACATCAAATCCAAAGGCTATGATTATAACAAGGAGCAGCTTAAAAGCGGCAAAGCAAGGCTGCTGCTTAATACCGCAACGGTGGTTGTGGTTGTAACGGGTTTACTTATCAGCCTGCTTGCTTTGGGTATGTTCATTCTCAGCTCACAGCTACTGTTACAGAAAAACAAAACCAACATTCATTTTCTGCTTGCATTGGGATACAGCCACCGGCAAATCGTTCAACCATTTATAAAACTGAATGCTCTTACCAGCGGATTGGTATTTATCCTGAGCCTTTTGCCATTTTTTCTTGTCAGCAAAGCTTATTCTGATGCGCTGGGAACCATACTCAGCGAAGATCCCCTTCCTGACCTGTGGATACTGGCAGGTGGCTTAATACTTCTGGCCATGTTTTCCGGTTTTAATATTCTCAGCACTTATAAACAGGTTAAACGTCTGTGACATTTTATTGTTTCCATAAGTTGAATTGCGTACAAAAGATATCCAACCCTGAATTTTATAAAGGCACAACAAACCTAAAATTTAAATAGCGTTGGCTAATCCGAAAAAATTCTGCTGTGATATGCATAAAACATTATATGAGTATCTGGAAGATTACCTAAATTATCTTATTGTTATTGCTTAAACCCTATGTGAAATCCTATGTGTTCTACTGTGACTATGTGGTTCCACGCCGACATCTGCCCCGTAATTTTGAACCACAGTAGGACACATAGCTCACATAAATTTGAGATCAAGAATAACAATAAATTTTTACATAGTAATTTTTTGGATGTCCTGATAAAATGTAGTTTGACAATAAGTTAATAATAAAGTGCTTTCTTATCATTGAAAGATATTAGGTAAACAAACGGATACTCATAAACATTATTTATTATCATTCAGCCACCCATGCTTTCACATCATCCTGGGAAGGGTTTTTGAGGCCCAGTTTGTGTTTTTTGTTCATCCCGCACAACAACTGATGCACTTTGTTTGGGTTTTGGGCTTTCAGTTCATCCGTGGTTAAAAAACCGGCTTTTTGAACAACAGGTACCCATGCTTCGGGGATTCCAAGTTTTTCGAAATCTTCGGCAGAATCAACTTGCGGTTTGGTTTCCTGTTTCATTTGAGGGAAAAATATCACGTCCTGGATGGAAT
>JBNJGX010000367.1:0-2540 GCA_051748025.1 Bacteroidota bacterium | reverse complement strand
TAATTCAAAGTGATGAGCAATGTACCCATTTTCTAACCATTTTGCCTGCAAATGAAGATTTTAAGCACATTGACCTGTTAAGTAAAGTAAGAAGTAACCAAGAAAGCGACCAAGTAAACGACCAAGTAAGTGACCAAGTAAGTGACCAAGTAAGTAACCAAGTAAACGTAATTCTTAAGTATTGCCAGGAACCAAAATCAAGGGCTGAAATTTTAAATAAAATTGGAATTTCAAACCATACGATGAATTACAAACGACATATTGAACCGCTTTTAGAGAAAGATTGGTTAGAACGGACAATCCCTGACAATCCGAAAGACAGGAATCAGAAATACAGAACGACAGAAACCGGTAAGAAAAAACTGAAAGGTTGAGGGAGATGAGAAATGATTGGGAATGGAAATGGTGGTTTTAAGGGGTAGTTGACAACAAGGTACAGAGAGCGTAGTATAAATAAATTAAAATTAAACATGATGACAAAAGATTTTAAACACAAATTTGATTTATCCGTACAAAGAAGAAGATATTTTAGCGAGGATTGCGGATTGACTTTTTGCCCGGAATGTGGTTTGCCATTGGTTAAGGATGATTGTACTGTAATAATTACGGCAAAATCTGATACTGATGAAGGTGAATTTATGAGCAATATGACAGGTAGCCATTTTTGCAGTTCATGTCCTGTTGTTGTTTTTGATTCTAATAAAATTGAAAAAGCAGCAAGGGTTGGTATTAAAGGAGACAAAAACCTAAGATATTTGATTGCTGGAATTGTAAATTTCAACGTTATCCCTAAAGAAAAGAGGCACATGCCACTTGGAACAGAAGAAAATCCCATACCATTGGTTCATTTTTTGCCTGAACCAAATAAAACAACTGTTATATCTGAAAAAAAACCAGGCAGAAATGATCCCTGCCCATGTGGCAGTGGAAAGAAATATAAAAACTGTTGTGGATAATGCATAAATGGTTGCATAAAAAAGGATGTAAAATTGATGGATATGTTGACGAAACGGTGGAGAAGAGAATTTGAAATGATTGCAAAGGGATAAATTCAGAAACAAATACCGCATTCCTTTTGCCCGTTTGAAAAATTGGGATTATGGATGGAACATGAAAAATCACCGGAACATAACCGTAAATCAATCCTTCATCCCTGCTGCTTTAACAAAGCAGCGAAACATGTTACGGAATACACGTCTGTAGATCAGCCGCTCGGGGTGAAACTGCACACCCATAAAAAAACGGAGGCCGGGATGTTCAATGGCCTGAATTATCCCATTTTCTTCACGTGCAGTAACCTCCATTCCTGCCCCCGGTTTATCAATGGCACGTTTGTGAATTGAATTGACCATAAGTTCGCGCTTGCCGGTGATTTTATGCAACAGGCTCCCGCCGGAAATGTGTATTTTTTTTCTGAAAAAGTTGTAAGCAAACAAATTTTGCGGATAATCAGCGTTTTCGTATATGTCCGTCAATTTATGATGAACACTCCCCCCCTGGATTACATTTAGCAACTGGGCACCCCTGCAAATGGCGAGCACAGGCATGTTTTCAGCCTTGGCATAATGGATCCAGCGGGTTTCGTTATCATCCTGGACACGGCTATATGGATTTCCGGGGATGGGCGCTTCATGATACAGTCCGGGGTACACATCCCTGCCACCACCCACGAGCAGCCCATCAATCTTAGCGGCTTTTTCAGCATCAAAGGCCTGAAGGGTAAGGGGACGGCCACCTCCTATCAACACAGAAATTTGCAGCATTAAAAACTGCAGTGTGAACCCTTTATCAGGAGCACGTGTGATACCAATGGTGTTGTTTTTCTCAGACATATCAATGCATGCTTTATTTGCCCCCGGCTTCAGGCGGCAGTTTTTTATATTTCAGCCAGTAGGCTAAAATATAGAGGCCGCCCAGGGCTGCAAAAGGATCATCCCCGCCGGAAAACTGCGATTCCACTTTTCTGGCCTCTTTTATGCCTTTTTTGTAATGTTCCAGGGCATCCTTGATATTAATTCCCGCTTTCAGGCCGGATTTCAGCACCTTAAAAGCTGATTTTAAATCTTTTGTTTTAAGTTCATTGATGGCCTCCTTTCCCACGTCTTTAATGTCATCGAAATCGGCAGCCATGTCCACGCTTTCTTCCACAATGGCAAGCAGCCAGGTAAGCGGTTCTTTGGTTTTTTTACCACTCAGTTGCCATGTTTTGTCTTTGGGTAGTTTTCCGTAAGCAAACAAATGAAAATTTAACCATGGAAAGTCCACCCCGCTTTGTACGGAGTGAAACAAACCTGCCCAGAACCGCGGGTTAATTTCAATCAGGGAAGGTGTGTGATTTTTATTTCCGTCCCACAGGTAATCAATCTCAGCAACGCCGTTCCATCCCACATGTTCAAGCAGGGGGTTGGTTTGTTCATCGAAAATACCCGGGTCGATGGCTTCCCGAAGCGCTCCTGAACCAAAGTCGGCCGGATAAGAATGCAGGTTGCGATACGCACCGCTGGCCCCTGGATTTCCATGCTCAAAAATAACGGTATGGC
>JBNJGX010000366.1:0-2543 GCA_051748025.1 Bacteroidota bacterium | reverse complement strand
TTTTTTCCATTTCTTATATTATTTATTTCTTATTCTTTCTTTCCATCTCGCTATCATTCCATCGTTCCATCATGCCATCGTGCATTCGTTCCTTCACCCCATCGTGCTATCTCGCAATCGTGCATTCGTGCAGTCGTTCCTTCGTGCTTTCGTTTTTTATGTACTCTTATTTTTTCCATTTCTTATATTATTTATTTACATCTTATTATCTCCTTCCATCGGTCTATCATCCTATCGTGCAATCGTCCATTCGTGCCATCGTGCATTCGTTCCTTCACCCTATCGTGCCTTCTCGCCATCGTGCTTTCGTTCCATCCTATCTTTTTCAATCTCCGCTTCTACCAGTTCAACATCTTCCTGTGGCATTTCTTTTGTAGCTTCAACAATTTCATAAGCCTGCTTCAGGCTGCGGTTATTTTCATCCGGCAAAGGCATTGATTTTGCAAATTTCACAAAATCAGCACGATGCAATATGTCCTGCATTTTCATTTTCAGGTTTTCATCCATTAACTTTTTCTCATCAAGCAATTGAGATATTTCATTGCTTGTTTTCTCCATGGCTTTTACATCATAACGGTTTTCCAGGTAATGTCTCAACACATCTGTAAGGTCAGTATAATAATCTTTTACCCGGTTTTTTTGCCATAATTTTTCAGATTTAATGCGGTCAAGTTCACGGAAAGCAATAACATGTGCCGGCTCAGGTGGTTTAACTTTCTGTCTGAAAATGGGTTTGTCTTTTTTATAAAAGAAAAAGTAATATACAGCCGCAAGCACAAGGATCACCAAAGCAGTAAGCCACCACCAGTTGTTTTTGATGAAATTCCAGATATAATACAGGATTTCTGACAAATTCAGTGGTGTCTGATACATGTCATCTTCAATGTCTTTTATCTTATACACCGTAAATAAAGCCTGATTGCCAACCACTGTATCAAATTCCCGGACAAAAATGGTATCATAAGCCCCCGGAATCCGGTAATCATTGAGGATGGCTTCATGATTGATGATAAAAAGTTGCTTTTCAGGGGATTCAACCATTTGGGCAATATCAGTTTCCTTTCTCAGGCCGGATGCCCTGAAAACTTTGCTGCCAAAACGCTGTGCCATAACCTGCCTTAAAGTGTCTCTCAACATTTTAAGGCTGTCAGCAGACATACTGCGACGTACAGAATCCGGAATTTGCTGTTCAATCTGTTCCTGAAAACTGTTTTTACCAAACGCTATTATGCCCCCTTTGTCTGCATACACCGTATCAACATTAAGTGTATCCGGATTTACCACCGGATTTATCTGCACCTGCACCGGATTTGAAAGCAACGAGATACTGTCAGAACCGGGATTTATGATAACTTCCTGGGGCGGAATTTCCTGCTTTCCTTCTTCAAAACTTGTAACAAAATAAGATTTTTCTACAAGTTCTTTTTTCTTGTCATATTTTGGCTCCTTGCTTTTTACCACTTCAATGCCGGAGGTTATGGTATCTTCAGGGTATTCAGGAAAAACCACCGTATCAGATGATACCGCCGGCAAAATCAGTGTGTAAATCAATTGATCACCTATTAAAACACTGTCTTTACTTAAATCGGCAGAAACATCATATTCCTGGGCAGAAACCATGTTCAGGCTTACCGCCATAACACCTGTCAACAATATCGTAAATATCTTATTCATAGCTATCTGCGTTTGAATAGTGCAATTAAAGGTTTAACATAATCCTGGTCTGTTTTCAATTCAACAAAATCCACCCCTGATTTTCTGAAATTATCGACGGATTTTTTACGAAAAGCGCTGTAGCTTGATTTAAACATTTCCCTTGTTTGTTTTTGTGATGTATCAACAAGCACATTGCTGTTGGTTTCGGGGTCCCGCATCCGAACCATACCAACATTGGGCAGTTCCACATCCCGTTTGTCATACACACGCAGGGCAACGACATCATGCTTGTTTCCGGCAATACGCATGGCATCAAGATAAGGATGTTGATCAATAAAATCAGAAATCACAAAAGCGGTACAGCGTTTTTTGATGGCATTGGTAAGATACCTGAGCGCTTCGGCAATGTTGGTACCGTTGCTGTCGGGTTTAAAATCAATCATTTCCCTTATAATTCTGAGAATATGTTTTCTGCCTTTTTTGGGGGGAATAAATTTTTCTACCTTATCAGAAAAGAAGATCACACCGATTTTATCATTATTGTGAATGGCAGAAAAAGACAATACGGCAGTGACTTCAGCCACAAGCTCATTTTTGAGTCGTTCGTGTGTACCAAATTCCTGCGATGAGCTTACATCCACCAGTACCATTACCGTTAGCTCCCGCTCTTCTTCAAAGATTTTGACATAAGGGTGATTAAATCGTGCTGTAACGTGCCAGTCAATATTTTTAATGGGGTCTCCCACTTGATACTCACGCACTTCGCTGAAAGCCATCCCCTTACCTTTAAAAGCAGAATGGTACTCCCCGGCAAATATCTGGCGCGACAAGCCCCGGGTTTTGATCTCTATCGTTCGTACTTTTTTTAACAGCTCTTTTGTTTCCAT
>JBNJGX010000365.1:0-2544 GCA_051748025.1 Bacteroidota bacterium | reverse complement strand
AAATTGGCGGACTAAAAGCCATTGACCGCCGATGGAAAATTGCACGCATGGTGAAACCCATAGATATTTTCGGGGCGATTTGGTAAATAATTTTTGAAATGCAAAAACACTGCACATCGCCGGGCTACTTTTGGAGAAACTATTAACTAAAGCATTATGAAAAACATTGTATTTCTATTATTAGGGATTTCTATTATGGTGCAATGCACAAAAACTGATGAACCGATTGCTCCTTTTCAACTCAATATGCCTGAAAAAGAATGGAAAAACAGATTAGACTCACTATTTGAGTACGAAACAATCTATGACGGCCGAATGGATTCTGCAGGTGATAAAAAATTTATTAAAATGTATGCCAAAAAGCTACTTGAAGGTGATACTGTTATTGTAAGTTATGAAGTTAATCCGTCAGGCTATTTATGGGGCAATTTACGTGGTGTCAATGTTGCCTATTATGATACGGCGCAAGTGTTGGTGAATAATTTTTATAGGAAAGACACAGCTATGTGGGATACCATGCAAATGAACCGGGCTAGAATTGTAAATGCAGTAGTTGATTATTGTAAAAACATATGGGGTAAACCCGACTTTGTACATTTAAATTTAAATTTTGCCAGAGACACATCATTTCCTGTGTATAATTTTGATTATCCGGATACTCTTTTCTTCCAAAAATTCATTGACAAAGCAGACAAAGCTTACAATGAAGAAAATGACAACAAACGACCTACCGGCGACATGCTTGACACGGCATTAGAAACAGTAATCATGATAGTACCGGATAATATAGAAATAATTTGGAAACAGGATAGCTTAACAAGCAAGTTAATCGTTTCTCCTCCTGTAACTCATGCTTACCAAGGCGACTCATCCTTATTTTATAAAACATGCAGGTTAGAATACAAGATTCCTGATTATAAACAGTCAGTTGATCAAATTAAAGACTCGCTTATAAAAAGTTACAAACTCAACGAGGCTTTCAAAATTAAAATGGATATTGATTTTGAGCGCAAGGGATATTATGACCGAAATTATGAAAAATGGAGGATTATTTTTGATCCTGAATATTTCATTCGTAAAGATTTTGCTGAAAATCGGAAAATAAAAGCAATACAATATAATATTGTAGTAGAAGATCAGTTTCAATCAGAACTTTTACGGCTTGATAATCAAACAATTGAATTCGAAAAACCCTGGCAATTCGAAATTCGTAATAACCCATATTGGCGACTTGAAGATATGAATAATATTTATGATCTACGAGTAAAAAACAAGATGTACCTTACAGAATATACCTATGCTGACTACCCTATGCACAGGCTTGGAAAAAATTATTTCGAAGGCGAAATTCCGGCACCCATCGTTAAATATGAGAAAATAAAAACACTTCGCCCCAATATACGCATTAATGCTATTATTACCGCTATTGCATACGAAAATGGCGATGTCCGCAAATAGAATTGATTGTTGAACTAAAATCATTAAGCCATGAAGTATTTTTTAATGACAACCTTACTATTGGCCTGCCAGTTTATGCAGGCACAGGAGTCTGCCGAACCGGACGAAGGAGCAGCAACATTTACCCGTTCCTATACCCTGCACCAGCTTTCAGAAGATGATTTTGAAAGTTGGCAGGATATGCAGGAAGGGCGTACACTATTTGTTTTTAACAAGGGAGCCGACAAACATATAGAGTGGATTTTTGACAACACGAAAAACAAACTTTATAAAACCTCAGATGTGAAACGCGACTCAACAGATAATGGCGATCTATACCAGGCCTTTGAGGCTATAACCGAAAAAGGAATAGAGGTGAAGTTTTTTCTTTTTGATTCGGGGATCTTGCTTTTGTATTTTACTGAAAGCGATGAAGCCATTCGATTCATCAACCCCGATTACTTAAAAGATTAAAAAATAAAACTATGCAAATACTTAAATTTACATTGTTTACATTCTTGCTTTGCTGTTTCACAACAACAAACGCACAAACCTCTTTCCGCCAATACAAAAGTGAAGACAACGAAAAAATTGCCTTTGCTCAAGGAATTGAAATTAATAAAGGATATGGCAATACCATGTATGAGTTTTATCCCTATTACCGGGCAGGAGAATATTTTATGATTATTGATGAATTACTTACCTCCTGCTACGGACAATGTGAATTTTACTTTTATTTTATTGTTGATAATGGCCAAAAAGTTTTTGAGCGGCATTTTATGGGCACCTCTTTTAAAAGTGACCCGGGTGGTTCTTATGTGCAAATAGAAATAGAAGTTGATGCCGAATTTTTCAGGTCGCTGGCGCAGGCAGAGAAACTCGACTTTATTATGAGTGACCACAAACTTCGCAAATGGGAGGAGTTTAATAACTCTTATAACCGTGAAGACCTGCAGGGATTCCGTGATTTTGCCAAAGGTATGGGATTGATTGAATAATAATTGAAATAGATATGGAAAACTACAACTTCAACAAGCTTATTCTTTTTATTCTGGTTCACACTATAATTGTTTTTATATTGGCAGCACTGCAATTTGCCAAACCGCT
>JBNJGX010000364.1:0-2546 GCA_051748025.1 Bacteroidota bacterium | reverse complement strand
TCTTCATCCAATATTTTGCTTTTAAGCGAGGATATTGATGTTGTGGGCATTGATGAAGCGCAGTTTTTTGATGACGGCCTGGTTGAAGTATGTACAAAATTGACAGAAAAAGGCATCAGGGTCATTGTTGCAGGCCTGGATATGGATTTCAAAGGACGTCCATTCGGCCCCATGCCGGACTTATTTGCCATAGCAGAAGAAGTAACAAAAGTGCATGCCATTTGTATGCGATGTGGCGATCTGGCACAATTCTCTTATCGTAAGGTAAAATCCGAAAACAAGGTTTTAATTGGGGAAACTGATTCTTATGAACCTTTGTGCAGGCGCTGTTTTTTGGATGCTATAAAAAAGGACAATTCAGAATGAAATTTAATTTAAAGGATATTCACAGAATATATGGCGGTAATTTAATTGGCACCGGCACAATAATCTGTGATAATATCCTGACAGACAGCCGTAACATCATTAAACCGGAAACAAGTTTGTTTTTTGCCATCCCCGGCCTGCAATATGATGGACATGATTTTATCAATGATTTGTATCAGGCCGGTGTCAAAAATTTTATCGTTCAAAAACCACCGGGAAACAGACCTGATGACGCATCTTTTCTGGTTTGTGACAATGTTATTTCCTGCTTGCAAAAACTGATGACAGATTACAGAAGCCGGTTTGATATCCCCGTAATCGGAATCACGGGAAGTAATGGCAAAACCATCGTAAAAGAATGGTTTACACAGATTATATCACAGCATAAAGTGGTTACCCGTAGCCCTAAATCATACAATTCTCAGATAGGTGTTCCGCTTTCTGTGTCTTTGTTGAATTCAAAGACTGACATTGCTGTTTTCGAAGCAGGCATTTCTAAGCCGGGAGAAATGATGAATCTGGAGCCAATAATACAGCCGGATGTGGCATTGCTGACAAATCTGGGAGAAGCCCACCAGGAAAATTTTGTGGATAAAAAAGAAAAACTCTCAGAAAAAATGCGGTTGATGCAACATGCCGGCACGATAATCATGCCCCTTGACAACCCTGTTATTGCCGATTATTATGACAATTTGCCACAGGCAACTCAGAAAAAAGTTGTTGCATGGGCGGTTGATAATGACAGTGCAAACTACAAACTAAGCACTTCAGAAGAAAAAGATGGCACATCAATAACACTATTTGGAGAGGACAGGCTGACATTTTTTATTCCCTTCACTGATGAAGCTTCTGTTGAAAATGCTGTAAATACAGCACTCTTGTTAAAATCCGCAGGATTAAACAACAATGAGATCCGGGAAGGAATGACAGCTTTACAATCAGTTGCCATGCGGCTGGAAGTCAAAGAAGGCATACAAGGCTGTACGGTAATCAACGACAGTTATAACAATGATATCAATGCCTTGCGTATAGCCCTGGATTTTGCCATCCGGCAAAACAATCAACCTGTGGTTTTAATATTATCAGATATCCTGCAAACAGGGCTTGACAAAGAATCACTATATCACCAGGTATCTGATCTTATCAAAAACAAGCAAGAAATCCGACAGGTTATAGGTATTGGAAAAGATATATCATCACATGCCAAAAAATTTGGTAGAAGCAACAAATTTTTTTCAACAACCAGCGCATTTCTTGATTCCGGCATCTGGCAGGGTTTCAAAAACCAGTGTATTCTACTAAAAGGAGCACGCAACTTCCGGTTCGAGCAAATCAGCCGGCAGCTTGAACTAAAAGCCCACCAAACGGTACTGGAGATTGACCTTGATGCCGTTACCAATAACCTGAGGTATTTTCGCAGCAAATTAAAACCGGATACCAAATTAATGGTAATGGTGAAAGCTTTTTCATACGGAAGCGGATCAATAGAAATAGGCAGGCACTTGCAGAATCAGGCTGTGGATTATCTCGGTGTTGCCATTGCTGATGAAGGGGTGGAATTACGTAAAGCCGGTGTACACATGCCCATCATGGTAATGAATCCGCAGACAGAAGATTTTGGGTTGATGTATGATTATCAGCTTGAACCTGAAATTTACAGCATGAATTTGTTACAATCATTGATATCACATATTCGAAATGCAGGCATTACAGACATTGGCATACACATAAAACTTGATACGGGAATGCACAGGCTTGGGTTTTGCGAAAATGAAATTAAAAAACTGGTCAATTTGCTCAATGCAGCACCTGAAATTACTGTAAAATCGGTATTTTCACATTTAGCAGGTAGTGATATACCATATCTGGATGATTTTACCCGCCGTCAATTGGAAAAATACCATGGCATGTATGAAACCCTGAAAAAATCGCTGGACATAGAATGCATCAGGCACATTGCCAATACAAACGCCATCATTCGTTTTCCCGAAACCCATCTGGATATGGTCAGGCTCGGAATTGGGTTGTATGGCATCAGCTCTGAAGAAGAAATTGAACTCGAAAATACAACAACATTTAAGACCAGAATAATCAGCATAAAACACCTGAAAAAAGGCGAAACCACAGGGTACAACAGATCAGGCGTATTACATAAAGATGCTGATATTGCTGTGTTACCG
>JBNJGX010000363.1:0-2554 GCA_051748025.1 Bacteroidota bacterium | reverse complement strand
TTTCACGCAGAGACGCAGAGACGCAAAGGTTGTTTCACGCAGAGACGCAGAGACGCAGAGTTGGTTTCACGCAAAGGCGCAGAGGCGCAGAGGTGGTTTCACGCTGACATATATAACATATTTATTGTCTGTTTATCCGGCTTACGTAAACACATAGTCTCCGTCACCATCTGCAATAACAGGATATTGGCAACTTGTATCCCATGCAGCAAACACCTTTTGTGTTTTTTCTTTTTTGTAGATAAAGGGATTTTTGGTCATGGCTATGGCCTCAGATAAAACAGGATCAAAAACAATGAGTTGTTCGACACGGTGTTTTTTACAGAATTTTGCCAAAAAATTGGCCAATTCGGTATGTCCGCCACTGCCAACCTGAAAATACGGCACTTTTAACAGGCCATCACGGTACTGAAGCATGGCAAACCCCTGAATTTCTCCATCATGGCGCATGATGATAAACCGGTAAAAAAAGCGTTTGGCACGGTGAGAAAAAAAGTATGCCTGCTTGTCATCTCCTTCTTTGACCCAGGGATATTTAAGTATCCACGCCAGGTCTTTCGATGTCCGTTCGAAACAAACTTTTCTTCGCTCATCAAACAAGCGGTAAAATACGTCATCCGGGCTTTTTTTTACTTCAAGAGCCCAGCGATTGGTACCGGCATTTGTTAAAATGGCTTTGAGCGCGGCAGCCAGATAAATAAAAACATCAATTAGCGGCAGAAAAATGCGCCCGGCTCGTTTAATACGATTCTTAAGCAATTTCTGTGTCCTGGCGTACAAATAAAAGCCATTCCCTTTTTTATAAGAAATTTGTTTGAACTTACCGGTTTTCTGATACAGTGCATGGGATTCAGGGGCATAATTTGTGTACATCAGTTTATCGTTCCAGTCTTTCAATGCCTGGTTCAGCAAACGATGCGAATACCCCTGCCTCCGAAATGCCGGATGCACCCAATTACCACTGCACCAGCCAAAATGTTCGGTTGTTTTTCCATAAAGATCATCTGGCAAAATGCTGCGGTATGCAATGGGTTGATCATTCTGTAACAGCAGATACAGCACCTTATCATCTGGTCTGGCATGTGGGTTGTTGATGTAGGAAATAAGCCGTGCAGCAGATAGTGGCTTGTCATGAAAATCCCTGTACTGCTTCGATTCCATGAAAACTTTCAGCTCCGATTGATGGACAATATGCAGACTGGTGGTGGTCATGCTTTGTTTAACAATTTTTTCATTCTGTAAGCAATAAGTTCTGATTTTATGATGCTGTTGGCAGTAAATGACTTTTCATGTTCCATTGGTATCCTCTGGTAATGTGGTATTTCGCTGCGTTTGCCAATGCCGGATGTCCCAAAGCTGATGTCCGGTTTGGCAGCATTATAAATGGCCATCATCTGCTTATCACTCACCCCATCGTCAGTAAAAGGAAAAGCAAAACTTTTATGACGGGTTTGTATTATATCACGGAGTGCTTGAAAACCTTCTTTTACTTCCCTGGTCTGTTCTTCACTGCTGAGCTCACTAAAAGGCGGGTGGTGCATGCTGTGGGTCCCGATATGAAATCCGTCGTTATGCAGGCTGATAAGCTCTTTTTTTGTCAGATAAATACGTGTTTGATGGTGCATGGCATCCCTTGACAAATTAAGTTTTTCCAGCACCTTGTCAATATTATGCCTGGTTTCCCGGGTGGTTTCTCTAAGCATTTGCTGAAGCCGCAGGGCCTCATTTTCATGCATTTTGATAACAGAACAACTGCCGCCGCCGGATGGTGGTTGATGTTTTATTTCATTGATAAGCCATGCGGCTTCGTAACGGTAAAACCAATCAGCATCATCAATAAATGCCGGGTTAACAAAAAAAGCTGCCGGAATGCCTTTGGATTTAAGTAATGGCGCAATCACTGAGTGAGAT
This sequence comes from Bacteroidota bacterium, assembly GCA_051748025.1. Classification (GTDB taxonomy): domain Bacteria; phylum Bacteroidota; class Bacteroidia; order Bacteroidales; family ML635J-15; genus JAQIBY01. The sequence continues at coordinate 643 of JBNJGX010000363.1, read as the reverse complement.
TCTTTCAATCCGTCATCAAAACTCAGTAGCATATATGGTTTATCCGGCTTTAACCTGTTATGGATAATATCTTCTACAGCAACAGGCTCAAAATGCTGCAAAAGAAGATCCAGATCATCTGTAAACTGTTTGGTGTTTTTTAGCGTATATAATTCTGAAATATATGGCAGTTTCTCATCACTTACCGTGTGATAAAAGGGCATTATCACAGGATAATTCAGTCTTTTCATCAGCCGTTGTATGCTGACAAAAGGCCTGAGCAGGGTGGAGATATGTATTTTTTGCAGGTGTGTCACCGTGTTTTGATCTTTTGCAATATATCCATGCTTTTACTTATTAACACAGGATAAGCCTCATTTGTTGCCCCAAATCCACGATAAAAACGTCTTATACCTGTATTCGAAGAGCCTTCAAAATCAATAACCCAATTTGAATGCTGATATTGTTCGATCATATGATTGACAAGCAAAAACGCACCTGAATATTTTTTCCCTTTGTCGTTACTGGCAGCCTGGAAATAAACCAACCTGTCGAAGTCTTTTATCCAGCACACCGCAGATAACAATTCCCCATTCAGCCATGTTCCCTGCGGGATAAGCATATCCTTATCAAAAAGAAGCTTGAGAATATTGTCAAGTTGAAG
>JBNJGX010000362.1:1455-2555 GCA_051748025.1 Bacteroidota bacterium | reverse complement strand
ATTTAATATTTTCTTGGAAATCATTAATAAGATATTAACAACAAAATTCTTGCTACTGCGTATGAATAAATGAACAATACAAATAATTGTATAACCTAAAAACTAAAATTGCTATGATAACAAAAACAATGACAATATGTTTAACTTGTATTTTCGGGCTGTTTTTTGTTGCTTCAGCTCAAAGTTTTAAAAAAGAAATCCGTGTAAAAAAAACAATTACCGGTAATGATACCATTGTAGAATACGATACCATTATTGAAAAAGGCGATTATTTTGATGAAGAAGCGTTTAAATCCTATTGGAAAAAGATGGAAAAGGACATTGAATCTGCTGTTGCCCCTTACCAGGATGTAGATCGTTTTGAAGAAGAATGGCGTCAATCAATGCTTTATCTTGACAGCATTGAAGAAAAACTGGATTTTGATTTTGACATGGATATGGATATCCGTCCACCCTCTTACACGTTTTATTTTAATGATGGAAAAGACAGCATTCGTCACAGATGGAATTTTTATGACTGGCAGGATTTCGAAAAAGAAATGCAGAATCACTTTAAACAGATGACAGATGTGATGGAAAAGTATTTTGGTTCAGCCAAAGGTTACATGCAAAAACAAAGCGGGGAAATCAGCAAAAAAATAATGGTGGAAAATACCGGTGATGGTAAATATGAGGTCATTTTACTTGAACCATTAACTTTACACAGTATTAAAGTGTACAATGATGTAGGCAGTACTGTTTTTTACAGGCATTATTCCGGCGGTCAGACAATGGAAAAAATAAAACTGGATCTGAGCATGGAGAAACCGGGTGGTTATTTCGTTAAGATCGATGCAGAAGAAGGGACCTATTTGAAAAGGATTTTGATTTAGTTGCTTGCAGTGTGTTTTCCCCTGTCAGGTTTTTCATTATTACAATTATGTAAGGAAGATTATGTTGCAGATAGTGTCGTCAAGTCAAATAGACTCTAGTAAATAATTGATGACCAGAGAGGTGGGTTGATGGGATTACGCTCGGCTGCCGCCTCGCGTGATCCCGAAGTGGGGGATAGTCAAGCCCAAAAACCTGACTTCACTACGTTACGTCAGTATTTTTTGTTT
>JBNJGX010000362.1:0-1355 GCA_051748025.1 Bacteroidota bacterium | reverse complement strand
GGCGTATAACGCTGTTTATAACCAATGGGATTACGCTCGGCTGCCGCCTCGCGTGATCCCGAAGTGGGGGATAGTCAAGCCCAAAAACCTGACTTCACTACGTTACGTCAGTATTTTTTGTTTCCCCCGCCACTTACAAAAACAAGTTTTTGGCGTGGCGGGGGAAACAAAAAACCCGACTGACAAGGTCAGTCGGGTTTTTGGGCTTGCGGAGAGGAAGGGATTCGAACCCCCGGTCCGTGAAAACGGACAACGGTTTTCGAGACCGCCGCATTCGTCCACTCTGCCACCTCTCCGGTGTTGATTTTTAAATATTTATTATCACTTGATATTGCAAAGCTAATAAACATTTATTCATCATCGTCCTGAAAAAAATATTACCTGGTTTGTTTCTTTGTGAATTTTAGCAAAGTATAAACGCCGATTGCAGCCAGTGACAATACAGTAATTTCCCCCATGGTATCCAGTGCCCTGAAATCAACCAAAATAACATTGACCACATTTCTGCCGTGTGCCAGGATATAGGAATTTTCCAAAAAATAATCACTTATTTTGGAATCAGCGGGGTTATTTAAAACGACCAATATTATAAGTGTAACCATCAGGCCTGATACAATAGAAATTGCAATGTCTTTGAATTTTTGTTTTTTGGCTGAAAAATTTGCAAATCTGGGCACTTTTCGAGCCACAAGTACCAAAAGGATAACCGTAAGGGTTTCTATGGAAAATTGTGTTAAAGCAAGGTCTGGTGCACTCAGGAAAACAAATAGCAATGCAACGCCAAACCCGACAATTCCCAGTGAAAGCACCGCGGCAAGTACAGATTTTGAAACGGCAGCTTTATAAGCTGAAAGCAACATAATCACTACAATAAGAGCTTCATAGAAATAGACATCGTGTAAATCAAGGACAATGTTTCCGAATAGACTGTATTTTAAAGCAGTAAGGAGTAAAATACCGGCAAAAAATAAAAAAATATAGTATAAATAATTCCTTTGTTTGCCGCTTTGAAAAAACCTGGTTTGAACAGGGGCATATGATATGAGGCCATTTAGCATGAGATTATATATAGCTTCAGGTCCGAATTTGGCCAATGTGTTAAAAAATTTAATATATTTTTTTACCCATCCGCTGAGGTAGAAAATTCCGATTCCCCCGAGCAAAGTGATAAGACTAAGCAGCAGTATAACGTTGAATCCATGCCAAAGGGCCAGGTGAGCACCGCCGGAAAGTCTTACAGCCCATACAGATGGACCAACAAGGTTGTTGGACATAATACCGGGTAATATGCCGAAAATAAGCCACAATACACCTAGCAAAACCGGTCCTGCCCACAGTGTGAGAGGGGCAGTATG
>JBNJGX010000361.1:0-2563 GCA_051748025.1 Bacteroidota bacterium | reverse complement strand
GAAACATATACCATTTGATGACATCGATGGCATCACCAATATCATTTCCTGCCTGCATGGCGGCCTTTTCATTAATGCCCATTTCAAGGTTTTTGTTCAAAAATTCTTCTTTTTGCTCAAGGGTGTTCATTTCTTCTTTAAACCATTTATCCACCATTTTGTAATATGCTTTCGACTTTATGGATAACTCATGTTGTTTTGCTGCTTGTTTTATTTCTTTTTCTTTTTTCTCAAATTCAGGATCCGGTTCAATGTCATTCAGGTCAATCCCTTGTTCTTTGGCGACATAATCAATCAATTCAAAGGTTTCGCGGAAAACATCATGCATCTTTTCCCAGAATTTTTCATTTTCCACACTTTCATTTTCTAAATCCTCTATTTTCTCATGAGACATGTCGTAATTCAGGCAGCGGGTTTTGTACGAACAGCGTTCGCACCATCTGTCGCAATAATTGAATATTCCGGAAATGTACCTCGGGTCGTTAACACGGTCTAAAATCTCAGGTTTTTTCATGGTAAATGATTTTTGGTTTGACACAATACAAATATATAAAAATCTATAAAATATTTTAGGCGCTTACTACGACAACTTTACCAACATGTTGTTTTAAGTTTACTGAAAGCTTGATATAATTGCCTACCTGCAGCAGGCAGGCTTTTCAGGACTTATAATCGCGCCTAAAATCCCAAGTTCAAAATCCCAAATCCCAAATAAATCCCAATATCCAAATCTAAAAAATCCAAACCTGCCTGACCTGGCCTGGTAAACCAACGTGGCAGGAAAACCCAACTTCATATTTATCAAATCATCGTGAGCCGGTTCGTGTTTCGTGATTTGGGATTTATTTTGCATTTTGTTTTTTGGATTTTGAGCTTTCCCTGCCCGTCCCTGACTGCCGTTAGGCAGGCGGCAAGCGGGCGATTTATCCGGGTTAAATTATTACAGTATTTTTACAAAGTTTTTTTGTGGTTTATTTTGATTTAAGTAAGTTTTCAATCCTGGAAATCAATGTATTGGCAGGATTAAGGGGACTTCTAATAATTCTTTCGCATCAAGATTTTCAGCGTTTTTCATAGACAATGAAAATTTTTGAAGCACTATCGGGATAATGCAATAAAATTTAAAGCAGTATATGAGAAACGCTGAAAACCCTACGGGAACAAATATAATAAACAATCTGACTGCGTTAAAATTTTTCTAAATAGCTATGGCTATTCAGAAAAATTTGTGCCTTGCATCTTATTCATTATAATTTTCATAATTTTGGCTGCACTCGGCATAGCTCAAGCGACCCTTCGGCTCCGCTCAGGACAGCGGCTTGGCTCTGCCCTCGTTTGCACAAAATTTGCACAAAATTTGTTTCTTGAAAGAAAAGAATTAATAGAAGGCCCCTTAAGTAAATCATAGACATCCTCTTTGGTAAAATCTATATAATCTTCATAATCACCGGTTTGTCTCATATCAAAAATATCGCTGTAAAATTTCCCTAATTCTTTATCAACAATACCGGGTTTTACGAAATGCAGCCCAAACATTTGTCTTACACCTGCATGGGTGGTTGTTCTGATTTCTTTATCAATAAGTAATGCAGAAACGGCATAATAACATGCATAATATAGTCTATTTACCGCTGTATTCCACAATGCATTTTCTACATGTAATGATACTTCATTATATGTTTTTCTTGCTTTTTCAATTCTGTATTTAACTAAATCTTGCCGGTCTTTATCGTTCATAATTTTTTTCCTTCTCTATTAACATTTTCAAAAAAAGGTGTTTTTTTGTGCATTTTTTCCCAATCTTTTTTAGATAAAACCATTGGGCTAATAATGATGCCAGTATCGAATTCAATGTCATAAAGGGGGTATTTTATTTTTTTCTTGTCATATCTTGTCAGATTTTCTTTGTTAACCAAGACCACTAAGTCGATATCAGAATCTTTATGGTGATCACCACGGGCGTAAGAGCCGTACAAAATAATTGTGGCCGTAGGGTCTGTTTTTTTGATGTTTGTTTTTATCAGGTCTAATATTTTTTCCTTGTCAGTCATATTGAAGGTTTAATATTGATAATCATGTTGTTTCAAATATTTCCTCGTTTGCAATAATGTCAGCGGCATATTCGAGTGCAGCCAATATTTGTTCTTTGGTCAAATGCGGATAACTTTCCATCAGGTCACCAATTTTGTATCCGTCAGCTAACTTTCGCATTATGAGTTCAACGGTAATTCTTGTTCCTTTGATAATGGGTTTCCCAAGCATTATTTCCGGATTTCTTTCAATGTATTGCCTGTAATTCATGTTTTTTCTTTTTATTTAATGTAAAGATAATAAAAGTTTATAAATATCCGTTTGTTTACCTAATATTTTTCATTGATTAAAAAAAAAGCCAGTTATCATTAACCTATTGTTAAAATACATTTTATCAGGACATCCAAAAAATTACTATATCCATATTTAATTTTATTGAGGTCATCATTTAATTTCATATCTTAGCGGTCTCATAAATAAAGGAAAGTATGGAAATTTTCAGAGGTCAAAACATTATAGAGTTTGCTGAACA
>JBNJGX010000360.1:0-2566 GCA_051748025.1 Bacteroidota bacterium | reverse complement strand
CGGCGATACCAGGGCTGAAGCAAATTTTTCATTTTCGCCGATAACCATTACCTGTTCAATAAGTGGTGATGCTTTGAATTTATTCTCAATTATTTGTGGTGCAATGTATTTTCCTGAGGATGTTTTGAAAATTTCCTTTTTGCGATCAGTGATCTGCAGAAATTTTTCTTCTGTCAAATGGCCGACATCACCGGTATGCATCCATCCGTTTTCATCAATAACCTGCTTTGTGCTTTCTGTATCTTTGTAATATCCTTTCATCACATGCGGACCACGTGCCAGTATCTCCCCTTCATCGCTGATTTGCATTTCAGTCCCCTGGAGCGCCGGCCCGACAGTACCAATCCGGCAGTTTTCACCACGGTAATGATTTACAGCAATAACAGGGGATGTCTCGGTCATGCCATACCCTTCAATAACGTATAACCCGGCGGCCCAGAATAATTTAGCCAAACGGGTTTGCAAAGAAGATCCCCCTGATACAATACAAATGATATTACCGCCAAATACAGCCTGCCACTTTCTGAAAACCAAAGCACGGGCTATTGAAAGCCGGATTTTGTACCACAATGAATTGTTGTCGGCTTCGTTGTATTTTTCGCCCAGACGCACCGCCCGGAAAAATATGGATTTGGCCGGCCGGGAGAGATCTTTTCCCTTTGCCATGATCTTATCGTAAAACTTTTCAAGCAAACGCGGCACCGTATTAAACCCATGCGGTTTTACCTCCTGCAGGTTATTAACTATGGTGCCAAGGTTCTCAGCATAATATATACTGATCCCTTTTGATTGAAAATTATAATTCATCATCCTCTCATATACATGGCACAGAGGCAACACACCCAAGACACGATGCCCTTTGTTTAAAGGTAAAATTCTGGCGGTTGCAAGCGCATTACTCAATATGTTTTTATGGGATAGCATTACCCCTTTGGGTTCACCAGTGGTACCGGATGTGTATATAATGGTAAACAGATCATCAGGTTCTATGCTTTGTTTTACCGCCTCCAGCTTTTCATTGAGCTCCCCTTCATATTCCCTGCCGAGGTGTATTATCTCAACCCAGTTGTTAACCCCTTCGATATCGTTAAGTGTATATATTTTATCCAAATCCAGGTTTTCCAGCTTGTCAGCCAACGGTTTTACGCGTTTATACAGCATTTTATCAGAAATGATAACAATTTTAGCATCACTGTGATTCAGGATATATTCATGCTGATCGCTGCCAATGGTCGGATATATGGGAACATGCACAACACCGGCCATCGCCATGCCCATATCCAGTATATTCCAGTGAGGCATATTATGGGAAATACTGGCAATTTTATCGCCTTTTTGAAAACCCATTTTGAGCAATCCCATGGCAAAATAGCGGGAATATTTCACATAATCTGTTGCAGAAAATTTTATCCAGTTCCCTTTATTTTTATAGGCAAGGGCATCTTCGATGTCTTTGTATTTGGTGCTGTATTGTTCCAGTAAATCGAAAATTCTTGTCAGTGCCATATCACAATGGTTAGTGCTTTATTATACAAAATTAATAAACCCAATGATTATCGCCGCCCACGTTCTCCAGGCAGATCATCAAACGGACATGAACTACAATTAATGGGATGTTTAATTACCGTGGTCAGCCAATAGCGGACTCCCAGCGTAAAAGTAAATGTTTCCCACTCATGGCCATACATAACAGAAGTTGTAATATCAAAATGATCCGAAAGAAAAAATTTGTATTCAAGTTCACCAAGCAGGTAAAATTTATTTTCCCAGTTACCGTTAAGGTTAAAACTGCCCTCCGGTTTGTATCCGGGAACTTTATGCCAGTCTTCCCTGAAATTATATGTGGGGCCTACAGCAATATCAAATGATGACCTTAATATTTGCAAAAATCTGTATTTGATCCCAACGTGGAAAAACATGGCCGGCTGAGCCGCTGCATCCACATAAAAACCTGGCATGAAACGCCATGAAAGTTGTGTTCCCCGCAGATAGGTTTCTACTGACAACATTACATTGGGCTCAACAACCCATTGTGCATTGGCATCGAGGGCATTTTCAAATAAATCACGGTTCTGTGTATCCAGAGGATGAAATCCAAGAAATGACCCCTTGGGATGAAGCAATGTCTGGGCAGCACAAAAATGAAAAGTTGCCACCATAGTTAAAGCAACAATTGCATGTTTTATCCATTTCATGTTGTAAAATTAATAAATTTTACGTTGCGCAAGAAGGACTAACAAAAAAAAAACCGCTCCGGCAGGAACGGTTCTTGCTTTTAACATAAAAAGGCACTTATTCAACCTCTTTGATATCAACAACCTTGTCACCTTCCCAGATAACTTTTACATCACTGTCAATCATGCCATGTTTGACATTCATCTTGTAAATGGTTTTTCCTTCTTTTTCAGTTGTGGATTTTACACTCGGCTCTTCAAGTTCATAAAGGTCAAGGGGAATGCTTTCTGCATCATACCCATACGCATTGGCTGCATCAACAATAGAATTGCTGTTTTCAATTTTTGTCATAAAGCCCTGCATTTCTTCAGAAACATCAGCGCCGGAACCA
>JBNJGX010000359.1:0-2567 GCA_051748025.1 Bacteroidota bacterium | reverse complement strand
GCTGAAAACGATGCCGTTTCACCACCGGATGAAAATCAAATTCCCCTGTACAACAATTCAAATTCTTCCTGCAAAACCCTGATCAATGTGCTTGGCGGCGGACACTGTTTCTTTGCCGAATCAGATATGGCATGTGATATGGCCGATGGTTCTGCAACAACCATTACACGGGAAGAACAACATGAAGTCACGTTGGATTTTCTGGATATGATACTTGATTACGAACTGAAAGGTAATCAAGATGCCCTGCTAACCCTGAAAGACAGCCTGGAATTGTCGCCTCGCATAGATTTTGAAAGGAATTGTCCCGTTAATATTATCAGTGTAGCCTCTCTTGATGATATTGAAGTGGATCAATACACGCCTTTTGCAAGCACAGGTGTGCCGGATAGTGCAGAAGTTACCCTTGAAGACACAGATACAGAAATGCTGGATATCAACTGGGACAGCATCAATTATAACGGAGATGTGCCAGGCACATATACCATTACAGGCGATTTGGTTTTGATCGAAAATGTGTTGAATCCGGACAATCTCACAGCAAACATTGATATCATTGTTAATGAATTGACGGGAATATCAGATACTAAAAAAAACAAAGTCAAAATGTATCCCAACCCTGCTGATGAATCAATCAGCATCAAAGGGAACAAGATCACTTGTGTTCAATTGTATGATGTTACAGGAACGATGATAAAACAGAAAAACACAGATATCACGGATCAGGTTCTGCTCCATGTGTCATCTCTGCCAGAGGGTTTATATTTAATCCGCATAATCACCACCGTAAAAGCCCATACTTATAAGTTGCAAATAAGGCATTGATCTGCTATTGAGTTTTTGTAACCTTTATATACTTATTTTATAAAAACCTGTTCTCTGCATTAATTGTTATAAGAATAGTGGGAGATAAATCTGGCAAAAGACCTCAATCCCTGATTATATCCGTTTTGTGTAATACAGAACCATAACTCAACCAGATGCAACCCTCATGACCTTCGGTAGCATGATTATAGTAACCGGAGTAAGATGTGCCTTCCGTCATGATTGGTTCCCAGTAATTATCCCACATAGCCGTATAATAATTGTAGCTACCTGTTACACATATAACAATATCTCCAAACACTTCAACATTGTAATTATCCTTGTAAAGGTGCCAGTTTTCACCATCATACATTTCCAGTCCGGAATCATTTTCAAACCACAGGTTTCCGTCTGCATCCACTTGAATTCCCCCTATATCATTATCAGAAATGCCTGAATTTCCGGTGTGATAACGTTCAGCAGTACTGTCATTCAAGATCGAAACAATGCCATAAGCACCATTGAGCCAAAAAGTACTGTCCTGATAAGCCAAAGTATGCCGGCCCACATACGGATAAATATATGTATCAAAAAAATCACCCAGGTCATATTTTATTTGCCATGTATTATCTTTGTATTCAAACACACGATCGCTGTTGGTAAGAAAAAGCCCACCGTTGTCAGCACAAATAACTTTTGAAAATGAATTAGAAACAAATGCACTGTTATCAGCAGTAAATAATTGACAACTGTATTGCTCAGGATTGAACAAACATAAGCCATCCTCAATAACAAGCCATATCCTGTCTTCATTGTCTATACTTACATACCTGATGTAATTGTCAAGCAAATTGGTATTCCGGGTATCATAGATCCGGTGATTATCATCTTCATCCACTTTAAGCAATCCTTGTTTTGTAGCAACCCAGACAACTCCCTGGCTGTCAAACGCAAAATCCTTCACAGAAATGCTGGTAGAGGAAAAATAATCCAGAATATTAATGGTACTGTCAGATGTCGTTGGTTCTGCATTATCATCTTCCCCACCTCCATCAGGAGTTATGTCGCCGGGATAAATGTCATATTCTTTTTCGCATGCTATCAAGCCGGCAGTTAATAATAGGATACACAATATACGCTTCATAATGATTTCTTTTTAAAACCGATACGATAATCCGAATCTAATGTGAAAAGCTTTTGGTAATAATACACCATAAACCCGGGTTTCACGTTGTAATTTTACTGGTAAATTGGGATTTAAATCATGGTCTATTTCCATAGTCAGGCGGTGAATTTCAACCGGCATATTTATATCCAGAGCAAATTGCTTGTTGAGATTAACTTTCAACCCCGGCACAAGCTCAACCGGCAGGTTAAATTGGTGGTGATCTTCAGGAAAATACAATGAAACTATCGGTCGCATCAGCCGGGCACGATAAGTCAACCCGGCGGCCATCCCAATATATGGATTCCATGTGTCAGGTGCTTTCATAAAATGGTAATTAAGCTGGTATCGCCCTCCTGTGTACCACTCCAATATACGTTTCCCTTCAATGATTTGGTACCCTTGTTCTAACTCGATTTCTTCCCAGGTTTTATCCCACTGCATAAAAGGGATAGCAAATTCAAATTCATGGGATAACCTATTGTCTTCATTGTTAGTATGAAGTGCTACAGATAACTGGCCAAACGTAATTTCTTTGGTATAAGGATTACTTGTGCTTAGGTTTTCTATATCCCACTGGCGGTGTACATGGCCGTTT
>JBNJGX010000358.1:0-2599 GCA_051748025.1 Bacteroidota bacterium | reverse complement strand
GCTTTCTGGGACAAAGAAGGAAAAACAGAAACGCTGATTGTCGGTACGCATGGAATTGCAAAGAAAACGAACAAAACCCCGGCAAACGAAATTCAAAAATCCGAACGATTAAAACAGGAATATTTTGATAACAAATAAAAGAACGAATTATGGCAGCTAAAAAATATAAAACACTCGAACAGCTCGAAGACAAGCACATTGGTGAAAAAGGCACACCGGAACGAGACGAATATGAGTTTGAACTGACAATGGAAATGCTGGGCGAAAAAATTAAAGAAATCCGAAAACGCCGAAATCTAAGTCAGGAAGAATTAGGAAAACTCATTGGGGTGCAAAAAGCCCAGGTTTCTAAGCTGGAGAACGGAAAAAGCAGTGCGACTTTAGCAACCATAAACAAAATATTCCGGGCAATGCGGGCAAAAGCAAAGCTGCATATTGAATTTGAAGATGAATCCGGTTTGGTGGTTTGACAAAGACAGCCAGCCCACAACATGCGGTCACCTGTCTACCGCCAGGCATGTTTACCATGCCTGCCCGTCCGGTTTACCAGCCGAGGATGGCAGGCGGGCGGGGGCTGATTTGGTAATTAAACTGAGCATCATTAAATTAGCGAGTGGTGGAGTAAAAAATTGTATTGAGTGATGCCGCCTGTCTGCCGACATGCAGGCACAGTGTATACCGCCCACCGTTACCACCCATAGTAGAGAGAAATAGAGAAACCTAAAAGTCCAGAAATAAATTTATATCTTTGAAATTAATAGAAACAAAAAACCCGGCTTCATCACCAGCATAAGGACTGGGAGAGGAATTACCGGGACGACATTACAAAGATACAAAAAAATATGGAACGAAAAGCAATTGAACGAATATTTTCACACGATAGATTAGCTCCATATCTTCAAAGGCATGATGACAGCTTCAATAAAGCAATTGAACATTACAAAGCCAATATCGAAGTTTCTGAGACTTTTTATCCACTTTTGGCAATATTGGAAGTGGGATTACGCAATCAAATGGATTACCAATTGACACGCAAATTTAATACTGAGGCCTGGTACAACGAGAATAGTTTTATTAAAATCGTATCCAGATTCCAAATTGACAGAATAACTGATGCGCGTAACAGCATTTTGCGTGAAAAAAAGGAAGTTACGCCCGGAAAGATAATTTCAGAACTTTCATTTGGTTTTTGGACGTCACTCCTGGACTCAAGATTTGAAAAGTCGTTATGGAAAAACTTGCGATTATCATTTCCCAATTGTCCCAAGAAAATCCGGCAGCGTAAAACGATGAGTTCGAAATTTAATGGAATTCGTAAACTAAGAAACCGAATTTTTCATCATGAACCTGTTACATGGAATGTTGATGTGATAAAAAACTATCGTGATGAAATTATTGAAGCAATTGATTGGTTAGACAAAGGACTTTTAGACTGGAGTGAGGATTTAATCAGAATCGATGATGTAATTGAGCAAAAAAGAAAGGTGATTGAATAACTACGGGTGGTAACAGCGTGTAAATTTATGCCGCGGTTCAGATCTTTTCTCAAGAACTGATAGTTTTATTAACTTGCGGAGTGATGGTTTATTAAGATGAAGTTGGAAGTCTGGTACGTAATTTTCATGTAAGCCACACTGTATAAGTGAAAAAACTGAAGTTAAATTAAACCAACAGATATGATAAGGAAATTGAATTTCAAAAGCCCGGTTCTGAACCTATTAATTGTGTTCCTTGTATTGACTGCTAGTTCTGAATTAGTCGCTCAGAAAAAAAGCTCGTCTGATTTAAAAAACTTTAAGCTTATTGTAGAAAAAACAGAAAACGGAATTAAAATGCAGAGCCTTGAAGGAAGTGCCTGGATTAACTTGTCCTTTAGCCTGAATGATGACCAGGCGCAAGCAATTGATGAATATGGCATGACAGATATGGATGATCCCGTTGCAAATAAGGAGGCAAACCTTGCTGATTATCTGTTTACTATCAGCAAAACAGATGAGGGCATTAAGCTAAAAGGCATCCATGGAACCGCCTGGACTGATTTGAGCTTTTCGCTTGCTGCAAATGAAAGAAAAGTGATTGACCAAAACGGCATGACAATACCGTATTAAAATTCCTGGCGCTTAATAGCATCGTCTATGGCAAGTACCACAAGAATAATTCCTGCGATGCATCTGTACATTTCATTGTGGAACTTGTTTTGCAGACATATCCCTGCTTGATATAGCTGTAAGCATTATGAGCAAATCGAGCCATAAGAATAGATTTGCTAATGGTTGTTTCGTTGCAGGGAGGAAACAAAATACTGTGGAGCGTCATTCAGCCGACCATCAGGATAAATTGAAAATAAACAAATCCTTCGATGCTTAGTTATTGTTATTAATTAAGATATTACAAAGGCCAATGTGCACAGTAACATACATACCGTCACTACAGGGAAATTCTTTTGTACTCACATCAAACCGCGATGAAAAGGAGTACAGGCCAACCATGCCACCTGAGGTATATACTTATGACAATTGTAAGTTGGTCTTTCCCAGGGATGAAGAAGCGGGAGGTTCGTGGATTGCAGTCAGCGATAAGGGAAACATCAATTGCCTGC
>JBNJGX010000357.1:0-2610 GCA_051748025.1 Bacteroidota bacterium | reverse complement strand
TTCCTTTTTCAATGTCAAGCAAGCTTACTTTGACTGAGGAACTGCCAATGTCAAATCCAAGTGTGTACTTCATTTAATTATCTGTTCTGTTCTGGTTTGCTAGCATGAATATCTGAAATTTCTCGCGGAATATCAAAGAGACTCCCGCACTCTAATTGTAGTTGGCACACAAAGCTTCATGGTTTCATCATTGGAAACAAATTCAGCAGCCTTCTGCCCAAGCATCTGAAAGTTGGTGGACAAAACTGTGATTCCTTTGTAAATGAATTTTTTCATGGGGGTCTCGTTATATGAAATAAACCCGACATCATCGCCAGGCTCAAGTCCTTTTTCACGGGTCTGCTCCAGAAAACGCCCCAATATTCGGTCACTTACACTGAGATAAGCAACACCTTTCTGAATTTCAAACTGGTTGCTATCCTGAAGTACTTCATATTTAAACTGGTGCTTCCGACAAAATTTTTTGAAATACTCCACAGACTCATAAGGATGGTTTGTGTACTCCGGATAAATAAAAATCAACCGCTCATATTTCCTTAACAGGTGAAGCACTTTTTCAAGTTCATCCAGTACCGGAAAACCAAAATCCTGATACAATACATTGTGTATTTCTTTTGCGTAAATGTTCCAGTCAATCAACAAAAGTTTATCATCCGGCAACAAATTTAGCGTATCTTCCATGGAGGGATGATCAAACGGCATCACAACATATTTGGCATATTTTCCCAGGTTTTCCTCAATCTGTTTTCTGAAAACATCTGGTTTATAATGATGAAAATGAACGTCAGCTATGACATTTTCGGGCAGATTTTTAATAAAAGAATCGTAAAGAACCTCTTTATATGCCTTAAATGTATCCAAAAACAGGAAAACTCTTCGAATCTCCCGGGCAATAAAATACCCTTTATTGGGAACCGATTCAATAACCCCCTGGTCTTTTAACATGGAATACGCCTTAAAAACGGTATCCCGGGATAACTTATATTTACTACAAACATGATTGACAGAAGGAAGGTGATCACCAACACTTAATCGCTTCTGCGAAATGGCATTATTTACAGCTTCAACCAATTGCCTGAACTTCGGTACATCAGATGTACTGTCAATCAAAAACTCAAATTCCCTATTTTCAGCATTTTCTCCCATTCTGTTCTGGTATGTCAACAGTGCAAATATAAATTTTTTCCAAGAATGACCGCGAAGACAACAGATATTCTCTTAATCCAATTCTTAAAAATATAAAAAACAAACGAAAAAAAACACTGGTGTCCGGTCAAACAAATAAAGATTGTTTCATCAATAATTTCATAATCGTGCGAAATAATAATATACAAAACAAATCCACCTCGGTCATCTATCACGTAATTCGCTGACTTATGAGCTTTTAATGTTAATTATATTTAATTTATCATGAAGGCTGCCTTTTTCCCAAACAAACAATGTACATTTGCACGTGCATAAAGAAAAGTTGTCTTCCTAAAGCATTCAGGAAAGCCGGTTCTTTCAATAAACGGATTTACCAAATCAGCTATAAAACAACGACAGCTTTCTTCCTGCCCAAAAGATTGGAGAATTTGGATCTCCTTTCAAAAATTAATGAGCATCTTCACGTTACAACTACCAGAAAAGATGGCGATGGTAAAATAAACGTGAAACTCAATTTCGGGATCACGTTTCTTTTTTGGCTGTTCAAACCACAAAACACATTCTCTAAAGAAACTTCATGACCGGGAAACAAACGGCGGTTTGCTTAAAGTAGATACTCCGGATTAAACCAGGTAAACATCAGAGAATGCCTTTCAATGCTGAACATGTTGGACCAGAAAAACATTCTTTAAATCCAAGAATGGTTTCACACGTATGTAGAAAAAACATTCAAATGCATTAATTGAAAAGAAAAATCGTTAATAACAAAAGATCGTTAGATTTTTGATATTGGAGGTTATGTAAATTGTATCATTTTGAAAAACAGACTTTTAGCACACAATACATGACGAATTCAAACAATTGAGCGACAATCTATTACAAAAGTTCAACGAACGATAGTAATACAAAAATCGAAAAATTACAAGGCTTTTTTGGGCCTAATGACTTATTAAAATACCATACATGCAAAATTTCACAGAAATGGGGCTTCGCCCCGAATTGCTCACTTCCCTTGAAAAAATGGGATTTGAAACCCCTACTCCAATCCAGGCCAGGACCATTCCTCACATACTGGATTCAACCAACGATCTCGTGGCCATGGCCCAGACAGGCACTGGCAAAACAGCGGCATTCGGACTCCCTGTCCTCAACCAGATCGACACAGAAAACACAGATATCCAAAGCATTGTTCTCTGCCCCACACGCGAATTGTGCCTCCAAATTTCAAACGACATAGAGCACCTCAGCCATGACCTCCCGGTTTCAACAGTTGCTGTATACGGCGGGGAGCCCATTTTTAAACAGCTCAGCGCTCTGAAAAGAGGTTGTCACATAGTAGTAGGAACGCCCGGCCGCGTAAACGATCTCATCAACAGAAACAAACTCGACCTGTCGAACATCCGGTTCCTTGTACTTGATGAAGCAGATGAAATGCTGAAAATGGGTTTCAAAGATGAGATGGAT
>JBNJGX010000356.1:0-2616 GCA_051748025.1 Bacteroidota bacterium | reverse complement strand
GATTCGCCAGTCGATTTTACAAGCATTGGCGAATCCACCATACGGCATAAGAAATAAACTTGAAACCACGCGTTTCATCAAATTTTTCTGCGGCACGGATCAACCCAAGGTTGCCTTCATTGATCAGGTCAGGTAAACTTAACCCCTGATTCTGATACTGTTTGGCTACCGACACCACAAAACGCAGGTTGGCACGTGTGAGCTTCTCCAATGCCCGCTGGTCACCTTGTTTGATCCGCTGGGCAAGCTCTACCTCCTCTTCTACTGTAATAAGCTCTTCTCTCCCAATTTCCTGCAGATACTTGTCAAGAGATGCACTCTCACGATTCGTAATTGACTTGGTAATTTTTAGTTGTCTCATAAAAATTGTCTGATAATGTGTTGCTTAATAAATTTTACTTTACATTTATTTTTACTGTATCTACTATATACGTAACAATTTCTAAAAAGTTGTAAAATTACATCAAAATTTAATGCGAAATAATAAAATAAGACGTAATTTAAATAATCATATAATTATTTCCTGTTTTTGTTAGATATTATCACAAACATATTTACAAATACAGGCTGTAATAGGCAATGTTTCCATTGGGATAAATGCCTTCAATTAAAATTTTTCTGCCTTTTTGTTCTTCGATAATTTTATTTATGTCTTCCACATTTTTTACGGGAATATTATTGATACCCGTTATAATGAATCCTTTTTTAATACCATTGTCCCGGAGTTTGCCTGAAAATAATTCAGTAACTTTTACACCGTGACGAAGACGGAGGTTTTGCTTTTCTGCTTTTGAAATGTTTTCAAACTCCGCTCCCAGCTGGTCAACTTTGGTGCTGCTAACAAGCTCAGTATTGCCGTACTTGTTTTTCAATGTCAGTTTTTTATTGATTTCTTTTTTATTGCGGATGACAGAAACATTTACTTTATCCCCTGGCCTGTACTTACTTATCTGCTCCATAAACTGACTGACACTACTGACTTCAGAACCATTAAACCCATTAATGATATCTCCTTTTTTCAGGTTGGCTTCATCTGCAGCACCATCCTCAGAAATATCAACAATGACCACACCATTTTTTTTCTCAAGGTCAAACCTTTCTGCTACGTCAGAATCATTATCCACCAAACTTACACCCATATATGCCCTTTGTACATTGCCATACTCAATAAGATCAGCCACAATTTTCCTGACAATGTTTACCGGAATGGCAAAAGAATAGCCGACATAAGAACCAGTTCTACTTGCTATGGCTGTGTTAATGCCAACAAGCTCTCCTTTCTTATTGACCAGGGCTCCGCCGCTGTTGCCAGGATTTACCGCAGCATCTGTCTGGATAAATGATTCAATGCTGTATTTTTCAGAAAAAATATTGATATTCCTTGCTTTGGCAGACACAATGCCTGCGGTTACCGTCGATTTTAAATTAAACGGATTACCCACAGCCAGCACCCATTCTCCTACAGTTAGTGCATCGCTGTCACCATATTGCAAGCAGGTTAAATCGTCTTCATCAATCTTTAGTAATGCAATATCTGTTGTGGCATCTGTACCAATAATCTCAGCCTCATAACTCCTGCGGTCATTCAGCACAACTTTTATCTTTTCGGATTGCTCAATAACATGCCGGTTGGTAACAACATATCCATCCGATGAAACAATAACCCCCGAACCTGATGCTTCTGCCTGACGTTGACGTCCGGGACGTGATCCAAAAATAAAATCGTATAAGGTATAATCAGGCTGATTATAATAAGATGTAATATGTACTACTGCAGGCAAACTGGCTTCAGCAGCCTCTGTAAAATCTAAATCAGCCCCGGGCAATTGAGATACACCGGTTTTTACAAAAGAATCATTAAGGCTGGTTTCATATGCTTCGATTAAGTCGTGCCGGTCTGTATCCTGTTCCTCCTCTGTAATAAAATAATTAACGGCTAAAAAGCCTATAACACCACCGGTAAGACCTGTTAAAAAAGATATTATCCACTGTTTTCCTTTCATAATCATTAAATTTTGTGTTAGTTTTGCTTTTTTAAACGATGTTACACTGTCATGTGTTTTCAATTTAACATAATTTTATGAGATAAACATAAAATATCTTATAATTTTTATACATTGTATATTACATTTAAATATAAAAATAAATTTTACTGACAGATGAAAATGCATTTTTATAAATATCAGGGTACCGGAAATGATTTTATCATCATAGATGCCTTAAAATCCGATGTGGCATTAAATCCCGCACAGATTAAAAAATTATGCGACAGACGCTTTGGCATTGGCGCAGATGGGTTAATGGTAATAAAATCACGCCTTGGATATGATTTTGAAATGCTGTATTATAATTCAGATGGATACGAGGGAACCATGTGTGGCAATGGTGCCCGTTGTATTCTGCGTTATGCCAGTAATAAAAAATTGATTGATAAAAATGCTGACTTCATGGTTGGAGGCAACGTGTACCATGGCAGAATTGACAACGATTTGATACATGTAAAAATGAATCCTGTTAAAGTCCCATCACAAAAAAACGGGCATTCAGAAATTGATACAGGTAGCCCCCACATTGTAATACCTGTAAGTTTCCTTGAAAATTACGATGTGATAAAAG
>JBNJGX010000355.1:0-2631 GCA_051748025.1 Bacteroidota bacterium | reverse complement strand
ATGTTATATCCTGATACTTCTTTGTTGAAATAAATGGCTTTATATTCTTCGCTATCAGTAATAATGCGGTCAATATATTCAGGTTTGAGGGTCATTTTACTATTGTTCTCATCCCTGTATTTTATGCATGTGCTGAATTGGCGTTTTCTTGCTTTGATTTTACCTGTGAAGGTATCTCCTTCTTTGGGTATAATTGTTGCTTTTTCCCATTTTGCAGCCATTGCAGGTTGAAAGCAAAAAATCATACATGTTAATATAACTGGTATTATCTTAGTTATTTTCAAAACTTAATAAAAGTTCTTTGTTCAGTTGAATCATATGTAATGCTGCTGCTGCTGCTTCACTGCCTTTGTTTCCATGTTTCCCCCCGGCCCTGTCGAGGGCTTGCTGCTGATTATTTGTTGTAAGTACGCCAAAGATAAAAGGGATATTATATCTGATGTTCAATTCGCGCAGTCCATCGGTAACACCTGCAGCCACAAAATCAAAGTGTCTGGTTTCTCCCTGAATGATGCATCCCAGGCAAATAACAGCGTTAACACTGGTTTGTTCTGCCATCATTTTGGCACCACTGACCAGCTCAAAGCTTCCGGGAACGGATTTGCTTATAATGTTTGTATTTTTGATGCCTGCTTTATTAAGGCTGTCTATGGCAGCATCCCTTAAAGCATGCGTGATATCAGGGTTCCAATCTGCTGTAAGAATACCTATTTTCCAGTTTGCAGCGTCTTTATATGTACGCTGTTGATTGTCAGAAAGATTTCGGTTTTGTGTCGCCATATCTGCTAAAATTACATTATAAAAAAAGCATCCCTGTTTTGTTTGCCGGATGCTTTTATAACGCTTTGATTTTCTTTATATTATTCGTTAAGATGCAGTTTGGCACGTTCCTGGTATTTTTCAATGCCCCGTTGTTCTTTTGTGCCGTACCAATCTTCTTCAATGGTGTTATATACTTCCAGAGCCTCCTCATAATCTCCCTGAATTTCCAGGGCTTGTCCTTTTTTCATCAGATAAATGGGAGAGAGGAATTTATTATCGGCGTTTTTGGCAGCTTTGCCATAATGTTTAATGGCTTTTTTAGTGTCCCCGATTTCCAGGGATGCATCGCCGATAAGGCCTTCGGCATTGGCCCCAACCATCATGTCGCTGGATTTAAAATCATCAAGGTAATCTATGGCAGCTTCAAATTCTCCAAGGTTAATGTAACATACGCCGGCATAATATTTTGACAGGTTTCCGTAGGGGGTGCTTCCATAATTGTCAATAATATCAAGGAACCCGTAATTCAGACCGTCGCCTTCAAGTGCCAGCCGGAATGAGTCTTGTGCAAAATAACGCTCAGCAACAAAACTTTCCTGGACAGCTTGTTCTGCCTTAGGTTGGGAAATATACCGTTTGTAACCGAAATATCCAACCACAATTAATACAATTCCCAGTACCACATATGTAATTGTTTTTTGGTTGTTCTCTATAAATAATTCCGCTTTGCTTAATGCTGATTCAACATTCTCTAGGTTTGCCGGGTCTGTTTTTTTCTTAGCCATTGTTTAAATATTTTCATTTTTTTCAGATGGCAAATGTAATGAATTTAAATTAATGCGAAAACAGATTAAAGGAGATTTAGAAAAATATTTTGTTTTATAAAAAATAGTTTTATATTTGCATTACACTAAAACAAAAATATTATGACTATGAAAATTTTAAGCTTTCTTGTATCATTATTCCTTGTAATTGGAATGACATCCTGTGGTGGCGGGGATGGCGAGGATCAAAACGACACCGGTGATGAACAAGCAAATGTCAGCGAAACCAAAGCTGATGAAACTAAGGATGCCGAAGATGCTGGTTCTGTGACCATTGACCTAACTGATATGTCAGTACCATTGAAAATTGAAGTCCCTGATGGGGTTGAAGTCAATGAAGGTATGATGATGGGTGAGTTTGATGGTGTGCAAACTTATAACTATGAATTGAAAAAAGACGACTGGGTGATGGATGTTACCATGATGGATGAAGATCCTTATACCGATAAAGAAGGTTATATTGCAGATTATAAAGACATTGTCAAGTCAATGGAAGGCTTTGAAGAAATTGTTGAAGAAGGAGAAAATGGTTTTATTTACAAAGTTACCAATGAAGACGGTGAAGATTATAATTTCTATTATGTCGTTCTTAAAGATGACAGGGCAATTGAGTTTGAAGCCGGCTTGAAATTCACTAACTTTACGCTTGATGAAGTTAAATCAATGTATGAAGCAGCTAAATCAGCTTCATAAATTATATTTTTACCTGCGCATAAATAATGGATATGTGCAGGTTTTTTGTTAAGAGATAAACCTTCGTTTTGATAATTTCTCATTGTCAGGGGCGGAGGTTTTTTTTGATTAAAAAAAGTGTATGGATAATTTCAGAAGTCCTGACTTGTCGTAAAATGAAATATTATTTGAAATGAGTAATGAAACCAGCACCAACCCTTTTAAATTGAGCCTGATGCTGGTTATGTATTGTTTGAGTTACTGTCAATAGAATGCCTGGTTTATTGCAGTTTTTCTTTTACCATCCTTCCATAGTCTGGATCGGCTTTAGCAAACTGTTTAAGCATTTTTTCCTGTACCGTTTTTGAAGCCT
>JBNJGX010000354.1:0-2649 GCA_051748025.1 Bacteroidota bacterium | reverse complement strand
AAAGAACGAAGATAAAAAAAATTACGATAAAACGATTTTTTATGAAAAAGGTGAGATAAAGGCCGAAGGAGAAGTGTTGTATAATCCCTATATCCATGCCGTTGTAAGCCAGCATGGCCGGAAACCCCAGGGTTGATATGCCGGGGCCGTCATTCCCTGCAGAAAAAGGGCATAAAATACCGGCAGCCTCAATCACTTCCAGGATATGCGCTTCTTCCAGTTCGCAGGCATTCATTTCCAGCGCCATATCATAATCATAGCCCCAACTGTTATTGATAACATCCGGAACGTCGTTGGTGGTGGCAGGGTTGCCATCCGGATCAAGTACCCATTCAAAAACCTCCATAAAAACGGCAGGGTCCAGGATGTCAGAATCCGAGCTTGACACCGGATCACTGGATATCCAGTATGCCTCCCATGCCATGCCAATGGTATCATTGGTTTCTTTTTCCAGCCCCAGCACTGTACCTGTTGTATGTGTGCCATGAGAGGAAGATGAATGATCAGTGGGAAATGGATTGCGCATGCTGTACCACACATAATCCAGCGGAAAATGGTTGCCGGCATAGCGATCAGAAAGCGCCGGGTGATCAGTAAATACCCCGGTATCTATGCTTAAAAATAAGGTGTTTCTGCCGGTATAGCCCATGTCCCACATGGGAGGTGCATTTACCACTTCCAGACCAGGTTCAGTTGCACCCACACTACGCTTTGTTGACGGCTCCTGTTTTACCGGTTCTTCAATTCTGTACCTGCCGCTGTTGATGTCTATCCGCCTGACTGCCTTATCTGCTGCCAAAGCGTTTATAAGTTCAGGTTTTGTGTTTATAAGCATGGCATTGCGTATCCAGAATTTTTGTTTGATATGTATATCGTTGCTTCTTTGCAAACCTTGTAAGCGTTTCAAAAATGCATCCTGTGTCTGCTTTGCTGTCGTTTCAAGCCTTTGACGAAGGGTGCGTATGCGTTGTGACCCGGTTGATTTCTTTGCCTTCATTTCCCGGTCAAATTCTTTGAGGTTTACCTGGTCATTGAAATACACAATGACTTCCAGGGTGTTTTTTTCTTTACTTTCCATGGCATCCTGCAACGCCGGTGTCATAACCTGTTGACTGAAGCAGGTGGTTAATGCCATAATTGATATTATTAACAAAAAGCTGTTTTTCATAAGGCCTGCAATTTATCTGCTGCAAATTACAAAATATTATTGTATCAGAATAATGCATGTGTAAAAGGCAAAGTGCAAGGATAGAGTAAATTCACCAATTATATATACCTCATTCTTAATATAAAGGCCACATATATGGCTGGTTATGGAATCAAGCTTACAGTGCGCATATAAAATTAAGCATATCTTTACAATACACTGTCTGTTATATTATCAGGACAGCATCATTTTGTTTATGGTATTTCAGGAAAATTATTTGTTATCTGCAGTATCTGCCGGTTGATTCTTTTTATTCTGTTTTTTCTGCCGGCGTTTACCGTAGGAATTTCTGAATATTTTTCCTTTACGGGTTTTTTATCACCTTTTCCCATAATATTTAAATTTTGGTTTGACACTATCAGGTATTACCATCATTATTTACAATAATTATGAAATATTTGTAATTTATGAAAAAATTTATGAAAAAAAATCAGCCCATTGGAATCTGTATTGTCCTACTTCATTTACGCCTTAATTAGTGTGTGTCAATACAGTCAGTGTCTCGTTCAGAATGTTCAAGATTAAGGTGTCTTGCTGAGCTTGCCGAAGTGCATGTAAAAATTTTAAACCGCAGCATACTAACGTATTCGAGGATTTAAAATTTGAGCTACAACGAAAATATTGGACATTATGGACAAACACTAATTAACAAAAAATCAATGAGTAACAATTGCCAATTTTTATGGTGATTGATTAAAACTAAAATAGATTGTTTTAAAACTGACGTACATAAAGAAATAATGTTTGTTAATCAATGTATATTGAAGTTCTGTCAAAATTAATAAATCATTAATATTTAAATATGTGTGAATTTTTTAACTTCACGGACAATTTTACAATCTATTGACTATAAATTAAAATACAAATTGCAATATGAATGATATGATCCGTTTACATGGTATTTACATGATGAACAGGGAAATTGAGGAAAAAATATGAAATATCTCGTTTTTACATTAAATGTTTTATTTTTATTCATATCATTTGCTTTTGGTTATATTGATAGTGAAGAGAATGTTATTTTGTATAGCGAGAGTGGTGATTTGAGAATAGCATACGCTGGTGAAAAATATGCTGTGGATGGTTTTAATTTTTTATCATTCAGTTGTCAAAAAACCGACATTTTTTTCGATAGAAATTCAAAAACTTCAATTCAAAAAGGGGAAAATATTATTCCTGATGTAGAAAATCCTAACTACATTTATGACTGGGGGGATAAACCAAGAACAACTGAGGAACCTGAAATCGAGATGGTAAGATCCCTTTCAGATTGTTCAACCACCTCATCTGCTTATACCTTATGCGAAGGTGAAGATTTTACAGTTACCCATGGAACAACAGGATGTTGTGATAGTGATGCCCGGTTGTATTATTACAATGGATACACTGGTAATGGGCAATATGGTTCCTATGGTGTAGATCAATATACTTCAAGTGTCACA
>JBNJGX010000353.1:0-2668 GCA_051748025.1 Bacteroidota bacterium | reverse complement strand
TTTTCTTTACCATATATTTTTTTCAGGTGTTCATTGTTTATTATCAGCAGGCTGTCCACTATCGGGCGCAGGGCTTCAACCCCGTCAACTGCAGACTTGAGACGTTGTGGCCCTTCAAATTTAAAAGGGATGGTCACAATAGCTACGGTAAGGATCCCCCTGTCGCGGGCAGCCTGTGCAATCACAGGAGCGGCACCAGTGCCCGTTCCACCACCCATACCGGCAGTTATAAAAATCATTTTGGTATTTTTATCCAGCAGGGTTTCAATGTCCTTTAAACTTTCTACAGCAGCCTCCCTGCCCTGGTCTGGCTTATTGCCGGCTCCAAGCCCTTCAGTCAGGGTTTTGCCCATTTGCACTTTTATCGGAACAGGGCTGTCTTTGAGGGCTTGCAGATCAGTGTTGCATACCACAAAATCCACATCACGGATGCCTTCTCTGAACATCTGATTGACAGCGTTACTGCCACCGCCACCCACACCAATTACCTTAATAATAGAGTTGTTTTCTGTTTCAAAATCAAATGTAAATTCAGTCATGGGTCAAAATTTTATTCGTTATCAAAATCTTCATCTTCTTCATCCAGCATGGTTTTTATTCTGGATGTAAATTTTTTTAATATGTTACCACCGGATTTTTTATCTGCTTTACCGTCATTTTCAGTTATTTCTCCGGTATCATCAGCAACCGGTTCTCTGGTTTCATATTCCAGGATATGTTCATCCCATTCAGGTTTAACATCATTCAGCAACATATCATATTTCATCATCAAACCAACACCTGTGGCATACATGGGCTTATTGACATCATCGGCGCAATCACCGCTGATATGCTCCCGCGGGTAACCAATAATTACATCATACCCTGTAATGGCGGTAACAAGCTGGGGCAAGTTATTAAGCAAAGCCCCCCCACCGGTTAATACAATACCAGCATTCAACCTGTCAGCATAACCGGATTCTTCTATCTGAAATTTAATGGCATATACAATTTCTTTCATCCGTTCCTGGATGACATACACCAAATCTTTGAGCAAAATCTTTCTTTCCTCTCTGCCTTTAAGGCCGGGAACCTGAATCATAATATCTTTCTGTGATTTACTTTGTAAAGCGGCACCATATTCAATTTTCAGATTTTCAGCCTGCGACTGGAGCACAGAAAAAGCCTGTTTTATATCAGAAGTAACCGAATTTCCGCCAAGCGGTATCACAGCAGTGTGTTGTAAAACTTCATTGCAGAAAACTGCCATATCAGTGGTTCCCCCTCCAATATCAACCATGGCAACACCCATTTCTTTTTCGCGTTTTGACAAAACAGCCTCCGCCGATGCCAGTGGTTCCAGCATTAACCTTCTGACATCAAGGTTTGCCCTGTTTACACAATTTTTTATATTCTCCATCGAATTGGTTTTCCCTACAATCACATGAAAAACAGCTTCAATTTCCCTGGCAAACCACCCTTTGGGATCAGTTATACTGCTTTTACCGTCCAGCACATACGACTGGGGAATGACATGTAAAATTTGTTCCCCTGCTCCTACCTGCGATTTGTACATTTTCTGGATCATCCTCACCACATCATCATCACCAACAATGCCTTCCTGAGAGATAACATCACATTTAATGCTGTTTTTAATGGATTTGACGTGTTGTCCGGCAATACCTATAACGACCTCATCAATCTCCCTGCCGGCTTGTTGTTTCATCTCTCCAACAGCTTCCCTGATGGCCGACACGGTTTCCTCTATGTTCATTACCAAACCACGTTTTACACCGAATGACGGGCGTTTACCCATGCCAAGAATTTCAAAACGGCCTGTATCATTTTTCTGTCCTGTAAGCGCTACAATTTTGGTGGTGCCAATATCTATCACCCCAAGCAATTGATCCGTATTTTGTTGTGTCATAATCTTTTATATTTTTTTGAACATACAACCTGATTACCGTATTTTAAATTTATTATCTGGTACTTTTTCCAGCCAAAATCAGCAAAAGCCTTTTTATATATCGCTTCAAGTTTCTTCATTTTATAAGCATAATCATCAAGGCTGCCCAGAATAATAATATGCTGGCCTATCCTGGGAACCAACTCAAATTCATGATCTTCATTTATATAAATTTGTACGATCATATTGCGCCACATATCATGTTCATACAAATAGCCGGCAAAATCAATAACATTGTTCATCGTAAAAGGATATCCGTCATACAATAATGTATCATTATCCTGCCTGAAAGCCATTAATAAAGTATCAGGCAAATTTCCGCTCAATACCGGCACATCAGCGGTGTAATCATAATCGGTATTCATCAGGCTAAGCTCATCATCTACATAATAATGCATATTTGTTTCGGTGATTACCCGCATTACCGGATTTCGTTGTTTGATCTGAATATGGACACTGCCATCAAGCTGTGAAAAAACTTCAGTATATTTTATGGCAGGGTGATCATTGACAGCATTTTCAATATTTTTCAGATTTATATTTTGTATCAGATTGCCTTTGGGATACAATGAGTCATGCATAAGCATATTGTAAACATCATTGGTATCAACAAAAGCATGTTCATCATCAATCACATAATTAACAGACGGGCATGTATTGGCTTTGTGCTCACGTTTCACAAAACCCATCATTACAATGATGTATCCAAACAACAGCACCCAT
>JBNJGX010000352.1:0-2672 GCA_051748025.1 Bacteroidota bacterium | reverse complement strand
ATCGTACTTTAATGCCATCGTTCCATCGTGCTATCACACCGACAACTCAACATTTCCGGGCTCAATCAGTGATTCATAGCGGTAACGCAAAAACAACTGGGCCACAGCCAGTACATCTTTTTCGCAGTACTGGGCAATGCGTTTAACGTTTTTATCTTCATAATACACACCTGCCACTTGTGAACCATCAATATCATCCTTGGGGGTGGGAATATCAAAAATGTTGGTCAGCAAATCCAGTGACGTAAAGTGCTTGTAATCACCAAATTTCCATAAATTCATTGTATCCAGGTGCTTTACCTCCCATGGCTTTTTGCCCGCCAGATTAAGGATTTCCGGCAACGGCACCTGGTTAACAAGCATTCGCCGGGCCACATACGGAATATCAAACTCCGCACTGTTGTGTCCGCACAGGTATTTATCCCCGCTACGGCAAAATTTGGTGAGCATCTCAGAAAAGTCCTTCAGGATAGCAGCTTCATCATCTCCGTAATAGGATTTTCCCCGGAAGGTACGATTACCGTCTTTCATGTTAATATGCCCCACCGAAATGCACACAATTTTCCCAAATTCTGCATAAATACCGGCACGGTGATAAACATCCCCGGCAGTTTCCTCCTCTTTGCGGAAATAGGTTGATTTTTTGTCCCACAATTTCTGCATGTGTTCTGGCAACGCCTCAAAATTTTGTGTAGCCGGGACAGTTTCAATGTCAAAAAATAAAATGCTGCTTAGTGGAATATCATACATACAATCAAATATTTAAATTTCTGTGAATAAAATGTGTGAGTATATCGATCGCTATTTTATTTTCACCACCCTGTGGCACAATAATGTCTGCGTGTTTTTTGGTCGGTTCGATAAATTGCAGGTGTGATGGTTTTACCGTTTTTTCATACCTGTCTAAAACGGTGTTCACTGATCTGCCGCGCTCCACAATATCCCTGTTAATAACACGAATCAACCTGTCATCAGCGTCCGCATCAACAAACACTTTCAAATCCATCATATCACGCAGGCCGGGATCAGTAAGACATAAAATGCCTTCTATAATGATAACCTTTTTGGGTTTTATTTTTATGGTTTCCTCTGCACGGGTACATGTCATGTAAGAATAAATCGGCTGACCGACAACCTCCCCGTTTTTTAAAGCACACACATGCGCTTTAAGCAAATCCCATTCAATGGCATTGGGATGGTCAAAATTGATGTTTCGCCTTTCTTTTAAAGGCAAATGGCTGTTGTCTTTATAATAGGAATCCTGTGGTATCATAGCTATTTCACCATCAGGGAGGTTTTTAGCTATTTTTTTCACAACTGTGGTCTTTCCCGAGCCGGTTCCGCCTGCTACACCTATAATCAACATGCTTTGATTTTATAATTTGATTTTATAATTTTGGTTCATAATAAACGTTATCGCAATACAGTTTGCCTATAAAGCCTTAGGGTTTGATATGTTTACAAAGACAATAATAATTTCTGTTTCTGCGCGTAAATTTATAAAATAATCTCACAAAAATGCAAGATAGACCACTTTATCAGCCCGGCAAAACAAACTACACCGGTATAATATAACAAAGCCGGAATAAAAAACCCCAATCCCTGTTAATCGCCTACCAGACAACATTCAAATTTCCCGTGGGCCAAAAATGGTACTGCCCAGCCGGAGCATGGTTGCACCTTCGTCAAGTGCAACTTTGTAATCATTGGACATGCCCATGGATATTTCAGAAAAACCCGCATCATCAGCAAAATATTGTCGCTTAATCTGGTCATACATATTTTTGAGATGTTGAAATTCCCTTCTTACTTTCTTCATATCTTCGGTAAAAGTAGCCATTCCCATCACACCACAGATTTTAACATTACCCATGTCTTCAAATTCTTTGCTGCTTAATATTTCTTCAGCTTCCCCGATATCTAAGCCGAATTTGGTCTCTTCTTCTGCAATATGAAACTGCAATAAACAGGGAATCACACGCTCATGTTTTTTGGCTTCTTTATTAATATGCCGCAATAATTTCATCCTGTCCACAGCTTCAATCATGGATACCCAGCCGGCAATGTATTTTACCTTATTGGTTTGTAAATGCCCGATCATGTGCCATTTAATATCCGACGGGAGATCCGGCTGCTTAGCAATCAGCTCCTGCACCCTGTTTTCACCAAAAACACGCTCTCCGGCATCATAAGCGGTCATGACATCTTCATTTGTCCTGGTTTTGGACACCACCACCAGTTTGACGTTTTCCGGGATTTCTTTTCGTAGTTGCTGTATATTTGCTTTTATATTAACCATTCCAAAGCTGCAATATTTTTCTTGATGCTTTTTTTTACAAATTTACATATTTTACAGAAAATTTGGATAGGATTGGGTTTTATTTTTGGTGCTTTTGTCACGATTTTTGCAGAAAAAGCAAAAATCCCGCCAAAAGGGGGTTCGGGGGTGTTTGTGTACCCCGGATTACGGTCGGTAAACCTTCCTCATCCGGGGTTATTCGTATTCGACCCTTTCAGGGTCGGGGGGTGGTGCATTATCAGGGAGTTTCAGCTTCTTCATCCGGTGGCTTCGTATCCGGTGGCTTCGAGACATTCCGGCTTACCGCCGGAATCCTCAGCCACCTGCACTGTACCACCACAGGTGATTGAGGAGAAACGACGGAGGAGTTTCG
>JBNJGX010000351.1:0-2677 GCA_051748025.1 Bacteroidota bacterium | reverse complement strand
TCATCCCGGTTGATTGGAATAAAATCAACAGGACAAGCGAAGCAAGCACAACACGAAACAACGAACACGGAACACAGAACAAAATTTGAAACATATGAAATCAATATTAATCGTTTTTAATCAGGCACATACAGAAAAAGTCGAATACATGCTTGACCGTCTTGAAATACGGGGCTATACCCAATGGAATGAGATTTATGGGAGAGGTTCTGAAACTGGCGAGCCGCACATGGGAACACATACATGGCCAGAGCAGAACAATGCAATTATTGCTGTTACAGAGGAAGAAAAGGTTAAAAAAGTGTTGGAAGCAGTAGAAAAAATGGACAACATCAATAAGGATGTTGGAATACGAGCTTTTGTCTGGAATATTGAACAAATGTATTAATCCCCGAGAACTAATTGTTTGCTGTATCGGGTTAACTATAGGAAATATTATTCACTACGGGCTTTTTTTAGCAAAATATTCCGGAAAGCTTTCCAAAAGTAAACCCAGTCGGTCCTGAAAGGAGCTTTTTCATAAGCTTCCAGATACCGCCTTTCAGAGTTCTGAATCTCTTCCAAGGTATGGGGCAAATCGGCATAGTAAGGAGGAACAAGGCCGGGACGATGTTGAATTCGTTTTTCCTGCAGGTCTTTGTCATATAAATTAAAATAATGCTTTGATAATGGACGAACACCAAAAAGCTTCATATCTCCTCTAAACCAATTGATAAGCATGGGCAATTCATCAAGCCAGCATGTTCGCATAATCTTACCTAAGGTGGTTATACGAAAATCATTATGAAACTTACCTCCTTCTTTTAGATTATTATTATCATATATATATTCCTGCAAATATTCGGAATAAGCATGCATTGTGCGCATCTTATATACTTTAATAATTTTGCCGCCTTTACCTATGCGATTCAGTTTTACCAGCGGACCATAAGTAGGATTATAATCAAACGCCGGCTTTCCTTTTTTACGGGCAACAAAATATAACATCCCGTCAATAATTTTACTATCGTGAAGCTCAAACCCACAACTATACAAGCGCCCATAACTTTCGGCCATGGATAACACCCTGTTGTGACCACGTGTAAGCAGGAAATAAAGTTTTTGTGTAGGCTTCATCTTAGGAAAAATACGTTTGATGATAAAATCAAGCGTATAAAACATCCAATTAAAACCGGCTGGGTATTTCTTTAAAATCCTTTTCTTTCTTAATTTATAGGTTTCCACTGCTCCAATAAACAATCCATCGTAATGAAGCATTTCATTTGCAGCTTCAAAAAACTTATTGATCCGGCGTATATTGTTTATGCGCTGTATGTTCACTATCGCCTGATAACCTGACAAATCATTATTGACAATATTAAACCGGCTTGTTGTAGAAACAATCAGATTTTGGGGATTAGTATAATCCACAAAGTTCTTGATATAATAAGTGGCTGCCACACCACATTCATCAAGCACTAATTTTTCTCGGGTACTCTGTTGGGGAATACTTTGCTCACCAGCATCAGCCTCCAGCGTGCCGTGGGCACTATGATTCGCACTTGGTTTCAAAGTTGATTTTTGTAATAAATTAAATGTAAACATGCTTCATTGATTAATTAATATTTATTAAACCAAATTGTATTTTTTTTTAGATCTCTTTTATTGTTAACTAACGTTGAACATT
The DNA here is from genome assembly GCA_051748025.1 of Bacteroidota bacterium. GTDB lineage: Bacteria > Bacteroidota > Bacteroidia > Bacteroidales > ML635J-15 > JAQIBY01. The sequence continues at coordinate 1,011 of JBNJGX010000351.1, read as the reverse complement.
TATGCTATACCTATATTTTATCATTTTTTACTTTCTTTATTTTCCCGTTATAATTTCCGGATGTATTATTCAACAAATAAACTTGAATATAATATTATTGCACAAACCCTATTTACGATTATCAAAAATAAAAAAAAAATCAATCAAATTGCACGTTTTTGATAAAAAAAATACAATTTTATTCCCAATTAGTCTCCTTTTATTAATTATAGAGTTCTTTTTATCACAAAATATATCTGATATTCAGTATTTCGATATATGTATTGGATATTTATTCAAAAGAAAACAAAAGAAAACAAAAGAAAATAAAAGAAAAAAAATTACAGGCTTTTCCGATTTTGGAAAAACCACATCTATCTACTCTTGAGCTTATCTGCTCCTAAAATCAGCAAAACACTTTTTTCATTATATTGATGTTGATCTGCTATTTCCTCCATCAATCAAATACGTTTGTCCTGTTACATATTCGGATAACGGTGACAACAACCAGGTTGCCAGTGAAGCGAGCTTAGCAGGACTTCCGGCAAACCCCACCGGAATACCTGAAGTAATTTGTTCTTTTGCTTTTTGTTTTGAAATATTTTGCGTTTCGGTTTTTTTGTTAATGATGCGCTTAACTGCATTGGTTTCATGAAAGCCGGGAGCAATAATATTAACTGTTATCCCATCACCGGCAACCTCAAGAGATAATGTTTTGGCTGCTCCGGCAATCGCCAACCGCAGTGAATTACTCAACACCAAATCTGACACAGGTTGCCGAAGCGATGCACTTTCCAGAAATAGTATTCTTCCATAATCATTTGATTTAAAAACAGGTAACAATCCTTTGACAAGCTTGATCTTCCAACGAACAACTGTATGATATGCCTGATCCCAATCACTTATTTCTGACTCCTGAAAGCCCATAGGAGGTGGCCCGCCTGCATTGACAAATACACCTTGTAAATGTTTATCCTGGCATTTAGCAATCAGTTTATTCAGAAATACATCATCAAAAAGATCACCGGGAAT
>JBNJGX010000350.1:0-2679 GCA_051748025.1 Bacteroidota bacterium | reverse complement strand
ATTTTCTTTATCATTATCATTTAAAATAAACAATCCGCCCTGGTTTGCATTCAGGTAATTAACCAGGCTCATAATAATTTCGGTAGCCAGTTCTTCGATATCATCATTGTTTTGTCTCAGGATATCGGCAAAATTGGCCAGGCCTTCGTTAGCCCAGCGTCTTTTTTCATCCTCTTTTTTGCGATTCTTCTCATCTTCTTTGGCTTTTACCAGGCTGTTGCGCATATCAAGCAGTGATTTCCCAAGAATATCATCATCACTTAGCTGTTCAAAATCGTATTGCAAATCTCCACTGCCTATATGTTGGGCAAAATCAGCTTTTTTGTTTAATCCGTCAATGGATTGATTAAGGGCATTGCCCATTTCTTCAATCTCATCGCCGGTATCAAGGTTAATTCTCATCTTATCATCCAAATGGCCTACAGCTAATTTTTTTAACAGCGCTGTGATACGTGTTATTGGATTGGTAATATTTTTACTGATGATAAAAATTACCAGTGATATGAGTAAAATACCAATAAGGCCAACGAAAATAGAAATTCTGAAATTTTTGTTGGCTTGTGCCATAATGGTATTCACGGGAACAGAAATAGCAATAGACCAGGGAGCGTCTGTATTTTTTATTTGTATTGGGGCATAAGAAACATATCTTTCAGAGCCATTTTCATTTTTTGTTGTATAACTAAAATATTTTCCATCAGCAATTTTTTCTGAGAGATCTTCTTTTTTCTCTAATTCAGGGAAAACATCTTTAATATTTTTGTTCAGCAATTCTTCATTGGGATGCCCGGCAATAGCTCCTTTTGTTGATATTATAAATGCATAGCTTCCGGGGTAGGGTTTTATTTTTTCAATGATTTCTTGTATTTGCTCTAAAGTAATATCATAGGAAACTACTCCAATATACTGTCCGTTTTCAACCAGAGGTGCATTTAAACTGGTCATTAACAGCGCTTCTTTTTTACCTTCAGTTAATACATCAAAATAGGGTTCATTAATATGTGGAGTCAATTTGGATTTTGTTTCTGCATATAATTCTGAATCACCATCAAGACTTCTTAATTCGACATTTTCTTTTATAATCCCGTTTTCTCTCCATAATGAATGGCTTATCCGCCCATAAGGTTTATCCCATGTGGTATCAATTGCGCTCAACTCCCAACTATCCCAAACAGCATAAATATCAGGATTGTTTTTAATCAGATGTTGATATATTTTATGGATTAGATCTTGCCACTCATCTTTTTCAAAATCTTTGTATACTTTAAAAACATTGCTAATTGCCATAACAGCAGATAGTTGTGCATCAAATTGGGCTTTGATATTATTGGCTGATTTTTCTACCTGACTATCGGTTAATTTTATGGCATCATTATAGGCCATTGTCCGTGCATTATAACTTATATAACCTACAGCGACTAAATAGATAACAATGGATGATGTGATGATAAAAAGCTGTATTTTTTGTTGTATTTTGAGTTTTATCTTCATAATAAAATAGTATATGAGTTGTTACTTTTCAAATTCAGTTATTTCATTGGAGATTTTCAATATTCGCTTTACGTTTCCTTCATCATCCATAATAGGAGTATAAACCTCTACAAAAACCAACTCTTTCCCATCAACAGTAAATTTTGATTTTTCTTTCTTTGTTATTCCCTTTTTTAAATCGTTCCAAAATTTGTTGTACTCTTCTTTTTGTTTTTTGGTAAAGTTCATCTTGTCGGAATGGTGTGTTCCTATTACTTCGGAACGTGAAAGGCTAAGAAGGTTTAGATAGTTGTCGTTTACTTTAGTAATAAATCCTTCGGTATTGTATTCAACAATACTACTTGAATTTTCCAGGGCATTAATAAGGCTTTCCATTTCAGATCCTTTTCTTGCAGCTTCTTCCTGTGTGGCCTGAAGCTCTTCCATGTTTTGGCGCATCTCTTCTTCCTGAGCCGCCATTTCTTCCGATTGTTGTTGCGATTTTTCCAGGAGTTCATTCGTTTGTATGCTAACTTTTACCGATTGAATGGTTGAGGCAATATTTTGTGCCACTTTTTCAACAAACTCTATTTGATAATTTTCAAATTTATTAAACGAAGCAATCTCTATTACACCATAAACCATCTCTTCAATTTTTAGCGGAACCACCAATAATGAATCGGGGTTAGCACCACCCAGTCCTGAAGTTATTTCGATATAATCCTGGGGTAAATCGGTCATATAAGTAGTTTCTTTTTCGATTGCACAAGAACCAACAATCCCATCGCCGTATTCAATTCTTTTTTCAAAATATTTTTCGCGATCGTAGGCAAATGCCGAAATTAAATCAAGGTATTTTTTATTATCTTCATCTTCATTCAGTAAAAATAATCCTCCCTGGCAAGCATCCAGATAATATACCAGGTTTTTTATAATATCATGACCCAGGCGTTCTAAATTGTCATTATTTGAACGTAAGATATCGGCAAATTTTGCCAGCCCTTCGTTAACCCACCTTCTCTTTTGATCTTCTATTTTACGTTTTTTCTCTTCTTCCCGTGCTTTTTGCAAGCTGTTTCGCATATTAACAAGCGCTTTTCCAAGTTCATCTTCATCGCTGGAAAGCTTAAACTCATAATCAAGGTTTCCTTTACCTATGTTATTGGCAAAATCAGTTTTTTCGTTTAAACTTACTATGGATGTTTTAAG
>JBNJGX010000349.1:0-2688 GCA_051748025.1 Bacteroidota bacterium | reverse complement strand
TCGGGTAGCCGGATGATGCCCAGCTTGTACTTCAGGTACTGCAAAGCCTTGAAAGCACTGATATAGCTTTTTTTTAGAAATCCGGGACTTATGTTGTACAAGGCATCAATCATGTACCCAAAAATACAATTTTACTTGGAACGTCGGATAAAATGTCGTGCTTTTTGGCTCCGCTAAGTTTTATTAAAAAAATCACTGCACAACCACTCTCCGGAAATACGTACCTGATTCAGTTATCAGCTTAATGATGAAAATACCTTTTGCTCCTTGTAACGTTAGGTCAACGGAAAACTGGTTGCTACCAAAAAACACATCTTTGGTTTTGTTACCCGTTATATCAAATATTTGTACTTGTTTAATAGATGCATGTTCTGATTTTATGGTAATTTTCCCACCGGTGGGATTGGGGTATATTACAATGCCTTCAAGGTGCTTGGTATCTATTGAACTATTCTGTATAACTTCAATGTTTTTGCTTAACATATCACCACAATCATTTGAATTGTAAGCGTATAAAGTGACTGTGTAAATCCCTGGCTCCGGGTATGTATGAGAAGGATTATGCTCCACAGAAGTGTTACCATCACCAAAATACCAAAATACAGAATCAGTGACAGCTCCTTCATAGGAAAAATATACAACCGGATCAGCCATGTAAACAACACTGTCAGATACAGTAAAGTCTGCATCTGAAAAGCCCAGATTGCCAAGGGTGACATCAAATGTGTCGCGGCAAAGATCATAGGGTGAAGGCCACCAGGATGACTCGTTTTGCCCTTCATAAACCATTTCTACATCATAAGTTCCTGCAGGAATGTTTGTTTGTACGGTATCATAAGGGTCATCAATATTCAGTCCCGCTGTATCAATCCAATGGAAAGCAATTGAGGAACTGTCAGGAATAAAAACAACGCTGCCATTGCCCAATAAACATGAATCGGGAGTTATTTCCAACTCATAATCTGGGATTGAAGGTTCATACACAACGGTATCGTTGATATCTGACCAGCAACCATAGCGGTTTTGAACCTGCAGGCTGATGTCATGAACGGTATCGTCTTCACTGGTGATTGGCCAGTGTACAAGCATACGGTATTCACCCGTGGTATCGGATATGGGGGGCCAAATGCTGTCAACAATACCACCATGCAAGTCCCAGTTGTATTCCGGATGAAAATCTTCATTGGCTTTAATGGAGGCCGGATCACCAAAACAATTTGGAGGGATGATAGTGATTTCCGTTTCCGGTATGCGTGCAAAGCGAACTTCCACGGTGTCGTGATTTGTACACTGATAGTTGTTTTCAGTCCACACGAGTTCAAAGAACTCATGATTGGGGTTGCCTTCGGTATAAACATTTCCTATTACCATAGCGTTGGGATCAGTAATGGTGTCAAACGTAATACTACCACTTTGATCTGACCACTCACCATTGGATGTTTGCAAAGATAACTCAGCCTGCAGTTCGCCTTCAAGGCCGCAATAGATGGTGTCGGATCCGGCATAAGGAACGGGTATTTCAATAAAGTGAATTGTCCATGGATCGGTGGTATCGACACAGAATTCAGGTGGTTCATTGTCGGGATGGTTACTTTCTACCCACCGGATATCGTAATAGCCGTATTCAGATACTTCCATGGTATCGCTGTAAAATTGTTGATAAAATGTTACGCCATATGACGGATTGGCGATCCAATGGCCGTTAACGCCGCTGCCCGGGTTCTCGGCTCTGATGTTGCATATTTTACCGCACACGGCTGTGTCTTCGGGATCCATGGCCAGTTCTGCATTGGGTTGTTGCCAGAAAGTAACTGTCACTGTATCCTGGCTGATACATTCACCATTGTTTCCTTGCCAGATAAATTCCACGGGACCATAACCTGAATTGTATTCAACACCTGTACCAGGATCATTAATATCTTCAAAATCAGCTCCTGGTTCAGGTAACCAACTCCCATCAAAACCATTAGTGTAAGCGTTCAGGTTGGTCTGCTTACCACACACATCAAAATCATCGCCGGCATATATTACCGGATTTGCTTTAAACTCTATCAAGACAGTATCCCTGTCGTTACAACTTGACATCAATGCATTAAATTCTCTCCATATAAATAGATATTCACCGTGTTCACTGACATTAACAGTTGTTGCAGCGGAGTCATTAGCAAAATTCACACTTCCATTGTTATCAGGGTGTTCATACCAGAACCCATAGGGGTCGTATCCCTGGGTTTGCGGCAAATTATAATATGCCTCCAGGTCATATTGTAACCCGCATACAACATCATCATTCCCGGCGTCGGCCTCAGGTTCTTCATGACAAATCACCTGATGCGCCACAGAATCAGTCCCTGTTGTGCCTTCCACAACCAGGCTTACCGTTACGGTATCGGCTATGTTTATTGTCCCGATTGAAAAGGTATACTCCTCAGGCCCATCTCCGGTTAAGAGGCTGTCATCCTGGTACCATGACCGGGAAATAACCGTTTCCCCCGAACTGATATCCGTGACAGTAATTTCATTGCCGCAGGTTACAGAATCATAAGAAAATTCCGCTGTGATCTGGGCATGGACGAATGCCGGTAATAAAGGAAGCAATAGAAACAAAATTGATTTCTTCATGATGCTCGTTTTAAAGATGTAGACAAAGTAGAATGCTTTTTCGTTGCCTAAATAAAATTATTTAAT
>JBNJGX010000348.1:0-2691 GCA_051748025.1 Bacteroidota bacterium | reverse complement strand
CAGTAATGTATTGTCCTGGCCATATAATACTGCAGACCAGTCATTTTTTACAGAAGACAAAGGCATCAGCACCCAGATGCATGTTATAATTAATGGGATAAGTACAAAAGCCAGAGCTTTGTAATGACGTTTTTGATTCATGTTGTAAAGGTAAATATTTTTCGTGTTTTGAAGGCGCCTAACCAATATAAACCAGGAAGCTCACCAGTTTTCAACAAGGCAGGAAATCCCAATTTTAAAATATATTACGAATCATAAAAATTCTGCCTGCTGGCAAACAAGTATGTCAAGCTTTCAGAAAATTTAAACAACATGTTGGTAATCGCTTAATTAAACCATCACCTTACCAGTAATTTATGCGTTTTGATGTCATTGGGATCTTCCCATACCCGGATGTAATATATGCCGGCGGGGAGTTGATTTAAGTTAACCGTATTTTCTCCCCTTGTAAGCGTTTGTTCTTTCACCTGTTTGCCAAGGGCATTCATCAGGCAAAATTTTGCATTTTGCTTAGTATTGATTGTAATGTGCGTTTTAGCTGGATTTGGATAAAAACTTATGTTTTGATCAAATTGTTTGCCTGGGTTATCACTAAATTCCCATCCTTGTACTTGAATGTCATCCACGGCAACGGCTTCACCGCCACCGAGTTCTATGGAAAGATCTACACTGCTTTCATTAACCATGATAAGCGGCAAAACGGTATCGCAAACGGTCCATTCGTCCTGTACTGTCAGTCCCGATGAAACAGTAAATGCTTCACTTCCGTTATCAAATCCAATATTCAATTCAACAGGGCCCAAACTTACCGTTGATGTTTTGAAATACCTGAATGAGATACGCAGTGAATCCATGTCTGTGAAATCCAGCGGCGATGCTGCTTTGACAGTGGCTGAATAAAAACCTCCACAAGGGGATTCAGGATTTACACCAAGGTAATAACCACCGTTTTCTGCTGCATTCATGTCCACACTTGTAGAATTGAAATCCGATGCATTGCCACGTGTAGCGTATCCACACGGAGACTCACCTTCACCAAGGGCTGAGTCATCATTGTTGATGATGCTTGTTACCGGGGAGTCTTCAAAATTTTCCGAAAAAATGACCGTTTGAGCGCTTAAACCTGAAAATCCAATCAACATCAGGATGAGGGTTATGTGTTGTATTATTCTTTCCATGGTTTTAATTTATTGGTTATATATATTTATACGTATAAATGACAAAAAGGTTACCAATTTATTTAAGAAATCCTGATTTTTTGACTTTTTAATAAATAAGAATTAATGTTTATTTTTGCAGGCCGTTTTAAAAATATCCTGATTGGAGGTTTTTTATTAGATGTAGGATTTAAATAAATTAATAACGTATGAGAAATATGAATTTACCGGAAATCAATGAGATACCACGTGATGTGTTTCCCGAAAAAGTGATTCAGAAACAATGGCTGACAGGCGGAAAATTAAAAACATGGGAGGGACCGGTTCAGGAAGTGTATTCACCTGTACAGTGCAAATCAGAAAAGAAACCATTTTATCTTGGTTCATACCCTTGCCTTAGTGGAAATGAATCAATGGAAGCCCTTGATGCAGCATCAAAAGCTTTTGATCACGGCAGGGGTGAGTGGCCCTTAATGAGTGTGGAGGAACGTACAGGTTTTATGAGCAGGTTTGTGGTTGAAATGGCTGAAAAACGGGATGAGATAGTAAAAATTCTGATGTGGGAAATTGGTAAATCCTTCGAAGATTCAAAAAAGGAATTTGACCGTACACTGGAGTATATTAAAAATACGATTGATACCTACAAAAACCTTGACAGGGATAACAGCCGCCTGAAAATTGAAAAGGGGATTATTGCGCAGATCAGGCGTGCACCTTTGGGAATAGTGTTGTGTATGGGGCCTTATAATTATCCCCTGAATGAAACATTTGCCACCCTTATTCCTGCCATGATAATGGGAAATACGGTAATTTTCAAGCCGCCAAAAGTTGGCGTGTTGCTTTTTGAACCATTGCTCCGGCTTTTTAGGGACATTTTCCCGCCGGGTGTTGTCAATACTGTTTATGGAGAAGGCCCGGAAGTGGTAACCCCATTGGTTAAATCCGGCAAGCTTAATTCGCTGGCTTTTATCGGCAGCAGTAAAATTGCGGATCTTATCAAATTGCAACACCCCAAACCCCACAGGATGCGTTCAATTTTAGGGCTGGAAGCAAAGAATGTTGCCATTGTGATGGATGATGCTGATTTGGATGCCAGTATTCCCGAAATCATTACAGGGGCTTTATCATATAACGGACAACGTTGTACAGCGCTGAAGATGATATATGTACACAAAAGCATCAGGGAAAAATTCCTGAAGCGGTTTTCTGAGGCTGTGGACAATCTGAAAGTTGGTATGCCATGGGAAGAAGGTGTGAAAATTACACCATTGCCGGAACCCGGGAAAACGGATTATTTATCAGGACTGGTGGAAGACGCCAAAAAATATGGCGCTGAGCTTGTCAATGATGAACACGGTGCACAGGTAATAAATCAAATATTTACGCCTGCAATATTGTTTCCTGTCAATGAAAAAATGAAAGCTTATCACGAAGAGCAGTTCGGGCCGGTTATTCCGGTTGCTGAGTTTTCAAGCATTGAAGAACCATTACAGTATATTATAGATTCAAAATACGGCCAGCAGGTAAGTTTGTT
>JBNJGX010000347.1:0-2711 GCA_051748025.1 Bacteroidota bacterium | reverse complement strand
TAAGAGTGATCATTACCGGCGGTTAAGCACCATATTAAATCCCCGTTGGGATCAATTTTTATGACAAAAATATCATAACTGCCATTGCTTTGAACTGAATAGCCATCGTATGATAGTGAATCCATAAACCATCCAGTAATGAAAATATTGCCTTGTTCGTCATTTTCTAATGTGTGATTCCAATTATCATCCATCGGGTAAACTGTTGTGCAAATTTTATTTGCCCATGCGACAGTCCCATTTGAGTTTAATTTACTTATAAAATAATCTTCATCCCCTGAACTTTGTAATGTGATTGTGTCAAAATAGGCAGTTCCATAGAAATGGCCATGTAAAAACAAATTATTATCAATATCTGATATTACTGAAATTCCTCTGTCACCACCAATGCCACCAAAGGAATTAACCCATTGAAAAGTTCCATCTGGTGAATATTTGGCTACAAATGGATCTGCTGAGCCATACGTATTAACGGAAGTATCAGCATTTCCAAAATCTGCATTTGTATTTATGTGCCCGGCAATAATCACATCGGAGTTATTATCTATGGTTATTGATCTTGGCACATCATAATGTGCACCACCTGCTTGCTTTATCCATTGGTAATTCCCATTAAAATCCAAACAGGCAAGAAAAACATCGCTATTGCCAGCACTAATCAACAGCGTCGAATCAAAACAGGCACTTTCTCTGAATTCACCGGCAACAAACAGCAGGCTGTCTGAACAAATCAAACCTGCCGATCCATCAAGTTCTATCCCACCTATTGATTTAATCCACATTAAATTCCCCTGCGCATCGTATTTGCCAATAAAGGCATCGCTACTGCCATTACTCGTTAGTGAATCTGCTTCAGCATAAGTTGTTTCAGTAAAGTGACCACACACGTAAATATGATTATTCAAATCGGTTGTAATTGAATGAATGTAAGTCGTTCTTGTCCCGGAAATTTTGTTAAGCCATAAGATATTTCCAGTATTGTCATATTTTGCAATAAAACCACTGCTGTGATATGTCATGCTTGTTATGTATAATTCATCAAAAAGAGCAGTAGAATTAAATAAACCGGCAACTATGATATTACCATTATTATCAGTTGTAATTGAATAACCAACATCATCACCTCCGCCACCACCTGTTTTTACCCAATCCCAATTCACGCTTTGTGAAAAGCCAGAGGACACAGCAAACGCAAGGATTAGTGTGATGACGTATTTTATTAAATTATGCATAAAAACACTTGTCGAATATGAAAATATTGTAGGGATACGATTTTCTTGTATCCCTACAAATGTACTTATTTAATAATGATTAATTTTTCTTTCGAAACAAGTTTTCCGTCAATTATTAAATTGAAGTGATATATCCCTTCTGAGAATATGTCTTCGTTTTTCAGGTAAACCTGATTACTGTTCGCATCTAATTTATAACTTATCATTTTTCTTCCGTTTGCATCGTAAAATACAAGAGTTCCCGAGGAGCCTTCAGGGATATTATAATCTACTGACATATTCCCATTGTTTGGATTCGGAAAGACATGAGCAAAACTCGTGGTATTTGTTTCGTTTGGCAGGGTATCTTCAGAATTACCAATATCCTGGTTTTTGCTTTTTATTGTTGCAATAGTGACACTTGCAGTGTCTGCTGCACCGATTGAATCCGTTACTATCACACTGTAAGTCCCTACACATAATCCGGAGGCAGTAGCTGTGGTTTGATTTCCTGCACCCCGATCCCACTGAAAAGTGTAAGGTGGCGTACCACCAAATCCTGTAACCGTTGCAGAACCATCACAAATTTTAGGATTTGTAGCGTGGTTTGTTTCAGTGATCTCACATAAAAAGTCTTCAGGTGGCTTCACAGTAACATCGAAATGAAAACCACCTGTTTCGGTGCTGTCGGTTACACTAAAACACCTGATAATGTATTGGTAACGATAGTTCTCAAGTGGGTTAGCAAGTTTTTTTAATCTATAAGTTACCATTACCGGATAATCATCTCCTTGTTGGAGATCAATGCTATCAATGCTTGCATTGTTGCCCGTTAAAGTCAGCTTCCGTTCTTTAGTATTGATTGTAAAACCGGTGCCATAAGCGCCGTCTTTCACCCACTGATCAAAAATGTCTTCGTGTAAGTAGATTGAAATTTCGCCCCAATCGTTAAAGGTGCTGCTGTCAGGCTCATTTACTGGCTCAAAAACAAGTGAAGTGGACATTGCCCTGTCAGCAGTTAACCAGAAAACAGGTCCGTCATAAGGCAATTTGGGAAATTTGGATATGCTTTCAATCCATGAATTACGAGTGACAACGTTGTTGTTTTCAACAATATGAGGCGTAATGTCACCCGGGGTTTCATAAACCATGGGGTCGTTCGTGTGTATAAATCGGGCGAGGTAACAAATCATAGGTAAACCATTGGAAAATGTCGTGGAAGATGAGGTGAGTGTTGTTGGGTCAGGTGGTGTCCAGGCAGAATAAATAACTTTTTCCTGACCCGGTAACATGTCCTGATTTAGTGGAACCGTAGCAAGCAAACCGCCTTGCGGATCTCCATTTACATTCTGATTAGCCTGAGCTGTTGCATCCCAATGGGTTTCCCAGGTTTCTCCTGACCTTGCTCTTGTCCAATACAGTTTTATTGCACCACCGCTGCTTGCTAAATAATCCATATTCCCACGATTATGGATTTTAGCATACATATAGTTTTGTCCT
>JBNJGX010000346.1:0-2730 GCA_051748025.1 Bacteroidota bacterium | reverse complement strand
ATACTCCAAACCAGCCCGTTTACGGGCTTCTCAAGCTTGGCAGATGCTCTATTCAGGGTGATAAGTGGCCTGAGATAGGTCAAAAGATTGACGAAGCCGATGTTCTTATTTTTGTATCCCCCATTTATTTTCATCATGTTGCAAGAAAGATCGGAACCCTTTGTTGGCTGGAGATTAAAACTCTTTGTCAATAGGGCGGCGGAATTGTAACTTAGCGAAGCTTTTCCTTGGTAGTTTTAATTACGGAGAAGGTGGATCAGGATTTACCCTGGTGATTCGTGGCTTTTATCTGTAGGTATTGTTCTAATTAAAACAATTATACGAATTTCGCTTTGTCCTTTTACGTTAGGCCAGGGCGGCATATTTTTTCCAAAAAGTTTCTTATATCAGAATTATTACGAGGAAACTGTACTTTTGGGCTACGAAAGTGTTGAAAAACATTCAGTTTTTGAAAAAATAATAAACTATCAGATTATAATAAAATTGGAAAGAAATTAAATCTCATTTTAAAAAGTGAATTAATTCATTAGGAAAATGGTAACACATTAGTTATTTAAAAACCTAATTTTTTTTTAATTTTGAGATACTCGTAACTTAAAAAATAAAAACTATGATTGTATTCCAAAACAAAAATGTTAAAATTACATTTGATCAGGGCAAAAAACGTTTAACCCAGGAGTGGACAGGTTTTGCTTCTTCTGAGGCATTCAGGGAAGGAATTGATAAAACCTGCGATTTTGTTAAGGCTAATAATGTAAAAACCATCGTTTCTGATACGTTACATCAAAAAGTTGTGAAATCGGATGATGCAGAATATGCTGCTTCTGTGATCCCAACAATGGCCAGAAACGGTATGAAAGCTATGGCTTTTGTTGTGCCTGAAAATGTGTTTACTAAACTCTCACTTGATAAATTCTCTCACAGTGTGAAGGGGGAAAATACAATGTACTTTAAGACGAGAGCTGAAGCAGATAAATGGCTGGATACGCAGTGATCCCCTTTTTGGTATGATATTGCCTAATGTTAGTTGATATCTGCCTGATTTTTTTATTTTCGCGAAGATGCCATAAAATTTAAGAAAGAGAATTTGCAGAAAATGTCTTATTTTTCCTAAAGAGGCATCTTCATATTTACATTAAACTTAAACTTAAACTTAAACTTAAACCTAAACCTAAACCTAAACTTAAACTTAAAGAGAACTATGAATATTTCAACAGCACCAACTTTGGAGGAAGCTTTGGATGAGATTATGCAACTGGATCATAGCCAATTTACCCAACAAAACAATATAGAGCTCGAAACATTATTGGATTATTGCCTCGGGGAAATTGGGGAAAACACCGATAAACTGTTGACTACATTGTTTATAAAGGCTTTAAAAAATCAAGTGGGCCCGATTGGCAAAGATGAACACATTTACCTGAAGAAATTTGAAGTGCCACAAATTAAATTGTTTGACCTTATAATCAAACATTTCCCCTTTGTAAGGCTTGGGCAGGAAGTTGTAAATACCTTGATTGTTGATTCGATGGTTAATAATAATAATGCAACAGTGATTGATGTTGGAATTGGCAGGGGTGTTCAAACGATTGCATTGATGGAAGAAATAGAAAAAAGAAAGGATTTTCATATTGAGGAGTTGACAATTATGGGAATAGAGCCATTCACAGAAGCTCTCTCTGTAGCAGAAAAAAGCATCAGAGAAAAATCTGCTGAGCTGAATTTGAAAATTAATTTCATTGGAATTAATTCTTTTGCAGAAAATTTGAGTGCTGATGATCTGATAAAGAGGCTTCCAAATCCATATGCAGATATTTTTATTAATTCATCTCTAACATTGCATCACATTCAATCGAGTTCACAGCGAAATAAGTTTTTAGCCGAAATGGCCAGATTAAGGCCAAAAGCCTTTATTCTGACAGAGCCAAATTCAAATCATTTGGAGCCAAATTTTTATAGGCGTTTCAAAAATAGTTATAACCATTTCTTACATCTTTTCAAAGTGATTGATGAATTGCCTGTTTCCAGAAAAAATAAAAACGCATTAAAACTTTTTTTTGGGAGAGAGATTGAGGATATCATTGGAAAAAATGACCATAACCGTTTTGAACGTCATGAAAAGGCAGTAAACTGGATACTAAGGCTGGAGAATGCTGGATTTACTATTAATAAACATTTTCCATACCCTGTGATTAAAAATAATAGCAGCATACAAGTGAAACATTTTGATGAGGGATTTTTAGGATTCACTTATAAAGAGGAGACTATTCTTTCAATTATTTACGCTAACCTTAAATAAATTGGAAATGAAATGTATGCTTGCTATTTCTCTAATTGAGCAGCCTGAATAACTTTTTTTAATTATAGGGGTTAGATATTTTGTATCATTGTAGATGAAATGCCTTATTTTTTGTATGAAGAAAGTCCTAGCATTTAATGGCAGCCCTCGTCCAAATGGAAATTCAACTCGTTTGTTGGAGTATTTTTTGAAAGGAGCAAAAATATATACTTCGGACTGTGAGCATATTGACACACATAATCTGAATATAGCGTTTTGCCGGGGCTGCCTCCGTTGCAATTTGCTTGGCAGATGCTCTATTCAGGGCGAGAAGTGGAAGGAGATAAGCCACAAAATCAACCAGGCCGATGTGCTTGTTTTCGCATCACCCATTTATTTTCATCACGTTACCGCCCAGCTCAAAAAGTTACTCGACCGCTTCCGCTCTTTTA
>JBNJGX010000345.1:0-2740 GCA_051748025.1 Bacteroidota bacterium | reverse complement strand
TACCGGCAAGCAGGATGACCCGGTATGCAGCAGCACAGGCTTTCCGGCTCCCACCTTGCGCGGAACTTTTACCATTACTGGTGTTTTTAGCCGCTATGAAAACATCTCAAAGGCATTTACCCATGAACCTTGCAGATTTGTAGTGATAGCGTTAGCAATCCAGTTTTTAAAGAATTATTGGGAACAATATGTTATATCAGACTTTTGAGTAAATTACAATAAAAGCCCGTAAGCGCATAAGCACCTAATCCTTTACACACCGGACGCTCATACCAATAGTTTTACTGTTATTATAACGAATTGATTTAACTTCATTGTAATTCAAACTGCGACTCATTGCATCAGTATCGAAAAAATCATCTTCTGTTGTACTCCAAAAATAAGCATACTCACCCAAACCGGTAAAACTGGGAGCATTTGTCCGGCGTCCGGCCGGCAGGGCATCAAAGCCACTGTCACCAAAATTTTCATGACCATCCAAAGATCCGTCATTCCATAATGTAGCATCACCAGCAAGGACACTGCCGGCATCATAACCCCTGGCTCCATCGGGATCCCATTCAGCGTTTGGATAATCATAGTTACTATCTACATGCCCTTCCAGTTGTTTCCATTCATCATCACTCGGGATATGCCATCCATCCGGGCAAATCCCCTGAACACCACTTGGATTGGTTTCACTGGCAGAGGCACCTTCCATAGCTGCCTCCCAATCGTATAACCGTCCATAGGTATCACAATTTGATGGGTCATCATCGTAGCACCAGCTATTTCCATTTACATTGCCGGCATAATTTAAATTTTCAACCATCCAGCATTGGTTGCCAAATGCCATGATTTGATAAGAAGAACCATCCCTGGGATCAGTTAACGGGCCATCACATTCAATTGGCGGACAAGATTCTGTAGATGCAGCCAATTCTACAGATCCGGAAACTCCATTACAATTATCATATGCCCAAACATACAAGGTATAAGGTGTTTCACATGTCAGTCCGGTTTGTGTGTAACTGGTGCTTGTCCCATTGTCTGTAGCGGTGGCATAATCATCAGATGTACTATACTTATACCCTGTGGCGTCAGTCACCTGGTTCCAGTTCCATTCAATTTCTTCTTCTCCGGAAATATGTGTGCCGGCTGTAGGGGTTGACGGAACTGTATTATTGATATCAAAAACATAATCCTCATCCGATGATGGTGTATCGTTAATTTCTTCAAAATCTCCATCAACAAACCCTGTAAATTTCAATGCATCGCCTATTTCATAAGCAAAATATGACCTTGCGGATTTCAGCATTGATTTTTCTTCGGGTATAATGCCGTTGTATGTAAGGTTTTCGGCTGGATTATCACCGGCGCCAACACGTATCATCAATATTTTTTGCACATTTTTTGTTGAATTTACCGTCAATATATAATTGCTGCTGTTCCCTGCTATAAAAGTAAAATTATGCTTCCCTTTCTCCAGGCTGTTTTCATAAGTAACAATCTGCCTGCCTGTTACATCATAAACATTGATGGTGAAAATATCCGGTTCAGGAACAAATACATCAAGATTGGTTTTTGATGAAAATGGATTGGGGTAATTCTGCGAAACATAAAAACCATTTTCCATCGCAGTTTGTAATTCAATACCCGAATAAACATTCAGCACGGTATCCGGATAATACAAAACCGTATCCCCGCCATGGGTAAGGTTTTCAACCATAACACTGTCTAAGGGAGCATACTCACATGTATGGTTGGCTGTAAATGTAAACGAAATTTCCTGGGCATTAAGTGTAAAAACACATAACAACAGGGATAATGCAAGCAATGATATTTTCTTCATATTCATATAATGTAATTGTTAATCAGGCAAATACTTTATTATTCTGATCTGTCTTATTTTTATAGGATAACAAATATAAAACACAGAAATTTAATATTTCACATTTGTATAAACACCTAATCTTGTACACAACGAACATTCATACCGGTTTGTTTATCGTTATTATAACGTATTGATTTAACTTCATTGTAATACAAACTGCGACTTATTGCATCAGCAGTGAAAAAATCATCCTCTGTGGTACTCCAAAAATAAGCGTATTCAGCCATACCGGTATAATTGGGCGCATCTGTCCGGCGTCCGCCGGGCAGGGCATTAAACCCGCTTGTTCCAAAGCTGGCGTGCCCCTCAAGCGTTCCATCAGTCCACAATGAAGCATCTCCGGCTAATGCACTTCCAACATCATCTCCCCTGGGTCCTGTGCCATCCCATTCAGAATCACCATAATTATCGGTAGCATCCACTTCTCCTTCAAGTTCTTTCCATTCATCATCACTTGGCAAATGCCATCCATCGGGGCAAATCCCCTGAATTCCACTTGGTTTGGTTGTACTAGCTGAGGCACCTTCCATGGCAGCAGCCCAATCATACAACCTGCCATAAGTATCACAATTTGATGGGTCATCATCGTAACACCAGCTATTACCATTTACATGACCGGCAAAATTTAAATTTTCAACCAGCCAGCATTGGTTACCAAATTCCATGGTTTCATAAGCAGTTCCATCCCTGGTATCAATTAAATAATCGCCACATACAAATGGGCCACAAGATTCTGTAACTGCTGTCAATTCTACAGATACGGAATTTCCACCACAATCATCATAAGCCCAAACATACAATGAGTATGGTGTTCCACAGGTTAACCCTGTTTGAAGGAAACTTGTGTCTGTTCCTATGTCTGTTGCT
>JBNJGX010000344.1:0-2748 GCA_051748025.1 Bacteroidota bacterium | reverse complement strand
TTGAACAAATGCTAAATTAAACATTTCATCATCAGATTAAAAAAAAATATGATAAATGGAATGTTATTTATGATGAATAGCTTAAATCCATGGATGAATCCCTATTTTCGATGCATGACTTATTGTACTTACTGGTGCTGTTCGATGTATGCCAGGATATTATCGATATGTTCCGGATGAAACCATTCCATGTCTTTGTAGCGTTTAAGCCAGTTTATTTGTTTCCTGGCATATTGTCTTGTGTTTTTTCTGATTAACTGAATGGCTTTCTCCCTGGAAATTTCATTGTCAAAATAACGAAAAAACTCACTGTATCCTATGGTTTTCAGCGGCACCAATCCTTTGTAAGGATACAACTTCCGGGCTTCATTTTCAAGGCCTTTTTCCAGCATCAAATCAATCCGTTTATCAATATCAAGATACAATGTTTCCCTGTCTTTATTCAGTCCAATAAGTAAAATATCAAAATCCCGCTTTTTGCGTTGCTTTGTATGAAAATGGCTAAAGGGTTTTCCTGTACTCAGGCAAACTTCCAGTGCCCTGATAACCCGTTTATGGTTTTTCAAATCTATTTGTTCGTAGCAAACGGGGTCCAGTTTTTTCAGTTCAAATCTCAATGGTTCGAGTCCTTCCTTTTCATAACGTTCTGTCAGTTCCCGGCGGATTTTCATATCAGGGTCAGGAATGTTGTCAATGCCATATAATGCTGCATCCAGGTACATGCCTGAACCACCTGTCATTACAAGGATATCATGTTTCCTGAAAAGTTTCTTTAGTAAATCACAAAAATCACGCTCAAACATGCTTGCGTTGTAATAATCATGAATTGATAGCTTTCCGATAAAATGGTGGGGGCATTTTTTCAGCTCTTCCTGTTCAGGCACAGCCGTACCTATTTTCATTTCCCTGTACATCTGCCTTGAATCACAGGAAATAATTTCTGTATTAAAATAATCAGCTATTTTCAGGCTTGTTGATGTTTTTCCTGATGCTGTTGGGCCATTGATGCTGATAAGAAGTTTTCGCGTATTATCCGGCATGTCAGATATCAAGGTCATCTATGTTTGCAATATCATCCGGACCGTAAATATCATCATCCAGGTCACTTTCAATATCCAAATCATCCACAATGAGGGCAGGCGGGGCTTTTCCTTCAGATAATATACAGCGGGGAAAATTCAGTTTTGCTTCTTTGGCATTCATTTTCCGCACACTGACCAGTTCGATAAACATCATCCGTACAGAAAAGAAATCAAACAAATAAAGCAAACGTTGTCCCTTTTTCTTCAGGTATTGTCTAAGCAGTGTCTCTTTCATCAGTTCAGGTGCAATGTCATCATCTTCATCCATACGTACCATGCTTATCTCCTGAAGTTTTTCCCATTTTTTGTTACTGATATAAAAACTTGTCATCTGCGAATAATCATAATTACAGGCTGCCTGTATGGCCATATGTAAATCATAGAACCGTTTTTCATCAGGAATATCAATATCCCTGATAAATTTTGGATTTTCAGAAGACAATATTCTTAATGTAAGTATTTTCATGTTTGATATTCTTTTTGTGTGTATCACAAATGTAATAAAAATTTCATACTGTCAACGTCATCTGCATAAGTATTTAATTCCGGATGCTGGGTTTTTCCGAATTTAACGGCATTTTCGATGCTGATGTTTTCGGCAGCTATGCATTGTATTTGTTCTTTTTGGTGTTTAAGATGTATTAAAAGGTCTTCCGGTTTTTTATACCGTTCATAATGCAATACAGCAACCGGGGAAGCAATAGCAGGATTTTCCCTGAGCAGCAGAAAACCATTGTCCAGATGAGGCTCCCTGTCAATAAGCATAAAAGCCCTTTGGTACATATAATTATTCATGTATTTGTTGTGTTGCATAAAATACTGAAAACTGTCCATATTATCCAGCAAGCGTTTTTCATTCATTCCCTCAGGCAGGTATATTTTTGCTACATTGCGGCATCCCAATCCAAAATACAAAAACACATCTTTGGCAAGGTTTTGCAGTTGTTTGTCTGATTCATTACCATGGAGCACAGCCACTCCATTTCTATTCCTGCGAATAATATGGGGTACATTTTTAAAATAATAATCAAAATACCTGGCTGTATTGTTACTTCCTGTGGCCAGAACGGCATCAACATCCGTAAAAAAACCTTCTGTAATATGGATTTTGTCTTTGAGTGCCGGGTTGTTATCAGCCAAAAAATCTGCCACAAATTCAATGAGCACTTTATCTTTTGATGATGTTTTTATCAATGCTTTGTGGCCGCTCAACAATACAGAGATCATATCATGCATCCCAACCAGTGGAATATTTCCGGCCATAACAATGCCAACCGTTTTTCCGGGATTTTCAGGTGGCGGATAAGCATCCAGCCAGGCATCAATTTTATCTATCTGCAGGTGCCGGCTCCAGTATTGTAAATTATACCGGATAAATTCAGGTGTAAACCATTTATTTTTAAGATAGGCTTTGTGAATAATGCGTTCAAGCTCAGCATTATTGTTAGTTTCGGACAAAAAATGCCCCAGGTTGACAAGGCTTGTTTTTATATTGTGCATAAATAATTATCAAAGGAATATTTACAAATTAATTAGCTATTCTTTATTCTAAAATTTAACGGACTATCACGATGGAACGATTGCACGAAAGCATGCTATCGTGCAGTCGTGCTATCTCCCTATCATTCCATCACCTTATCGTGCTTTCGTTCCATCGTGCTATCGT
>JBNJGX010000343.1:0-2754 GCA_051748025.1 Bacteroidota bacterium | reverse complement strand
AGCTGTTTTGGAAACAATATTATGTACAAGTGACATAATTCATTGTAAACGGAAGAAATGCAGATAGCGAAAATGGACGTTGGCAAATCCGTAAATAGAAGAACCGTATGCGGGAATTCCGCTCGTACGGTTCTGTGGGGGAGCGGTAAGGTAACGAGCCGCTCTACCCGGATGAGGGCAGAGCCAAGCCGTTGTCCTGCGCCGCACTGCGATGTGCTGAGCCTGCCGAAGTAAGCCTGTCGAAGTTAGCTATGCCGAGTGCAGCCAAAATTATTTAATTTTATAATTTCAAAAATTCAAAACAATACCAATGGCAGAATAGCAAGTTTTGAATTTTCTCTTTTCTTTTGGTCATTGAAATTTATCCGTCTTCGCCGGACAAGTTTTGTTATTTGATGTTTGTTATTTGTAATTTTTTGCTTATCAGTGTGCTTCCAGCCAGTTTTTGCCAGTTCCCAGCTCAACGGTAAGCGGCACTGACAAGTGCACAGCGTTTTCCATTTCATGTTTAACAATCTCAGCCAGTTTGTCTTTTTCATCAACAGGGCATTCAAAATTCAGTTCATCATGCACCTGGAGATTCATCCTGGCTTTAAGGCCTTCATCAAGGATGCGGTTATGAATGCTTATCATGGCCACTTTGATGATATCAGCAGCCGAACCTTGTAATGGTGCATTGATGGCATTTCGTTCAGCCATGCCACGAACGGTTGCATTGCGGGAGTCAATATCGGGCAAATAGCGCTTTCTTCCCATAATGGTTTCAACATAGCCGTTGTCCCTGGCTTTCTCAATGCTTTTGTCCATGTATTCTTTTACCGCAGGGAAATTTTCAAAATATTCATCTATCAGTGTTTTGGCTTCTGTACGCGGGATATTCAAACGCTGGGATAAACCAAAAGCAGAAATACCGTACATAATGCCAAAATTGGCTGTTTTGGCTTTGGAGCGTTCTGTTCCGGAAACATCACTGATGTCTTTTTTGTAAATCTTGGCCGCCGTGGAAGCATGAATATCCTCATTGTCTATAAAGGCCGCTTTCATGTGTTCATCGCCACTCATGTGAGCCATAAGGCGCAATTCTATCTGGGAATAATCTGCCGACAGAAACAGGTAATCATCATTGGTGGCGCAAAATGCCTTCCGGATTTCCCTCCCCCGCTCTTCCCGTATGGGAATGTTCTGCAGGTTGGGGTTGTTTGAGCTGAGCCTGCCGGTAGCTGTTACCGTTTGATTGAAGGATGTATGTATCCGGCCGGTTTTTTCGTTAATCAGTTTAGGCAAAGCCTCCACATAGGTGGACAACAACTTTTTCACTGAGCGGTATTCGAGTATTTTCTCAATCACTGGATGTTTGTCACTCAATTTTTGCAATGTTTCCTCGGATGTTGAATATTGTTTGGTTTTTGTTTTTGGTGGCTTATCCGTGATTTTTAATCTGTCAAAAAGCACCTCTCCCAGTTGTTTTGGGGAATTGATGTTAAATTTCTGACCTGACATTTCGTGTATCTCATTTTCTATCGCATTTAATGCTTTTTTGAGTTTGTCTGCCAGTTTTTCCAGTTGTTTGGTATCCAGGTGCACGCCAACATACTCCATATCTGTGAGTACATAAATAAGCAAACACTCCACGTTATAAAACAGATCATCCAGTTTTTCCTGCTTTAATTGGGGCTCCAGTTTTTCTTTGAGCTGTAAAGTAATATCAGCATCTTCAGCAGCATAATCTTTTACCTTTTCAACCGGGATATCCCCAA
Source organism: Bacteroidota bacterium (assembly GCA_051748025.1). Lineage (GTDB taxonomy): Bacteria > Bacteroidota > Bacteroidia > Bacteroidales > ML635J-15 > JAQIBY01. The sequence continues at coordinate 997 of JBNJGX010000343.1, read as the reverse complement.
TTTTCTTTTGGTTTTTTCCTTTTTTCCCGATCAGGCTTTCCAGTGAAATGGTTTGATAATTCAATATTGTATCAGCGAGATAATCCATGTTATGCCTCAACTCGGGATGTAGCAGATAATGGGCTAACATGGTATCAAACAAATGGCCTTTTACATGAACATCATAATACCTCATAACCAGGATATCGTATTTGATGTTCTGGCCGATTTTTATTTTGTCTTCATTGCCAAGGATATCTTTAAATTCAGCCACGACCTTTTTTTTGTCATCTTCATCCTCCGGCATCATCACATAATAAGCTTTGCCTTTTTCAGCAGCAAAAGAAATGCCTGTCAGCACTGCCTTGTGCGGGTTTACCCCTGAGGTTTCAGTGTCGAAAGCAAACGCATCAAAATCATTAAGATAAGAAATTAGCTCTTTCCTGAGATAGGGCGTATCAGCCAGGATATATTCAGGGTTTTCGGTTTTAATACTGCGTTTGTCTGAAGCAGATGTTGTGTCATTATTTTCATCATCACTCCCTGTTCCGAACAGTGTTCCCTGGCTGGGGGCGGATTGTGCCGGTTCCCCAAAAATACGCTTTGAGAGGGCATTGAATTCGAGCTCGTCAAACAATGGTTTTAGTTTATCCTTATCAGGTTTTGAAAACTTCATTGAGCTTATATCAATATCCAGCGGAACATTGCGATCAATGGTAACCAGCTTTTTTGACAACAGTATCTGGTCTTTATTGGCTTCAATTTTTTCTTTTTGTTTGCCTTTGAGTTTATCTGTATTTTCCAGCAGGTTTTCCACAGAGCCAAATTCCGCCACAAGCTTGATGGCGGTTTTCTCACCCACCCCCGGTGCCCCCGGCACATTGTCTGAACTGTCACCCCACAATGCCAGGATATCTATAACCTGGTCTGTGGATTTTATGTTGAATTTTTTTAATACATCGGGCACTTTCATCACCATGTTGCCTTTTTGTCCTGAACGCCGGGGTTTGTACATAAA
>JBNJGX010000342.1:0-2768 GCA_051748025.1 Bacteroidota bacterium | reverse complement strand
AAAAACAAACTGTTATGAAAAAGCTGATTTTTGCCTCCATTGCCTTATTAATTACAAGCCTTACATTATCGTATGGACAAACTGACATTGACAGTCAGTTTAAGCGTGAAAACGACAGCGTATCACTTGATTGGGAATGGGCACCTTTAGGGGCTGTTTGGATGTATTCTGACACTGGTTTCGGGTATGAAACTTATTATTTTGTACGTTCAGAAAAAGATACTGTTTTTAAAGGGAAGGAATGCAAAAAGCTTAAATTGGAAAAATACGAGGAATCATCCAATTCAGTATTGGATGTTGAGTATAGATATACATACCAGGAGAATGGCAAAATTTATATGTACAGTTTTGGAGAAGACGAATTTCAACAATTATACGATTATACTGCATCTGAAGGAGATACAATCCGGAAATATTGCCCGCTTGCACCAGAAAATTGTTATGCTGATTTTGTTGTTGATTCGGTTGTTGAAAGAATGCCGGGTGGATGGCCTGGTACCACTTACCCAGCTTGTGAAACAAATATAACCATTAATACATTTCACTTAGATCGCTTTTATCATAGTGGAGGGCAAGGATGTGGTATTTTAGGGTTGGGGACTTCACCTGTTGGGAATTATGTGTCTTTTGCCGGTTCAGTTTCTTCAGATATGTGTGATGTTTTCGAAGGTGGAACGAATACTAGAGTATTTAATTGTTATTACGATGGGAATGTTAATATTTTTAGTTCAAAAAACGATTCATGTATTTCATATTATCAAGCGCACTTAGATATCTCACAAAATAATGTTAATTCAAAAATAGAGTTATATCCAAATCCTGTAAATGATGTTTTGACCATTAGATTAAATCAATCCCATGAAGGTTTAATAAAAATATTCGATGCTTCAGGTAGATTGATTTATCAAAATCTAATTTGCTCAGAAAAAGATAGCGTTGATTTCTCTGGATTTTCGACAGGATTATATTATGTTACCATTAATATTAACGACCAATTATTTAGAAAAAAAATAATCAAAACCAAAAACAAATGATCTTGAAAAAGTATTCTATCTTGCTATTATTTCTTGTGCTTTTTGTTAAATTATCTTTTTCACAAAATGAAACTGATTCGGTAATTATTACTGTACAAAAGGAACGGTTGACGACCCAGGAATTGATCGATTTTGATTCGTTGAAAAGCACAATGTATAATCTTGATGAAGTTCACTATTTCAGAAGGATATACAGGCACATAAGCGAATTGGATCGCTTTTACCACCTGAGTTGCACATCCAATGTTGACTCTATCTTTAATGTATTGAATCGGAAAACATTTTTCGATACTGTGTTTTATGATCATCCAAGCCACCCTTGTTGCGACAGTCCTGTATATGCTACTGATCCTTTAGACACTACATATGTGCAGGATTTAATAGACTTACCATGTGCATGGGATATTTCAACAGGAGATACTGCTATTAAAATTGGAATAATAGACAAACATTTTTATCAAAACAGCCATGAAGACATTGTTGACAAAGTGAATTGTATGTACGGACCGTATTATGGTGATAAAAGAGATACCTTCTTGATTGATGAACCGGATGACCCACCATTGCCACATGGTTTATTTATGTCTGGGTTAATATCAGCAAAATCGATGAATGGCGTAGGCATAAGTGGGATTTCAAATAAATTGAAGTTTAATGGATACCTGTTGTCGGATACAGAGGATTCATATTTTCATACTTCAGAAATTCACAATGCCATAGAAAATGCCACTTTTGAGCATGAAGAGAAAATATTGAACATTAGCTATCATAGCATTTGCTTAAGTGATTTTGACGGTGTATCAGAATATTATGATAGCCTATTTTATCAAAATATCATTAATAATGGAACATTAATTGTAACCGCAGCAGGAAATGAACGAAATCCCGGTATTAACAACAAGCATCAAATTTATGACATACCTGGCGTTATTGTGGTTGGAGCTGTCAATAATAATAATAAAGTGTTTGTAGATCACCCTCAATACCAGTGCAATCCATACATGGGAATATGTGCACCTGGTATTGGTATAATGACAACACATTGGGAAAATGGTGAAAGTTCTTATCTTTACGGGAACGGAACATCTAGCTCTGCTGCAATTGTTTCAGGAGTAGCTGGATTAATGTTAAGCGTTGATTCAACCTTATCACCCCCTGAAATCGAACATATTTTAAAAACCAGCTCAGATTCAATTACGGATTTTAATGAAGCAAATATGTGGGTTTCAAATAATTACTACAATGGATCATTCAATGCTGGAAGTTTAAATGCTTACCACGCAGTATTTAAAGCAAAACATTTTAATGAATGCACACCATCACATATTCAAACTGGTCAAAATATCTCATGGAATGATACCACATATTGTTGTGATTCATTGATTGTTGAAGGTACATTAACAATTGCTGCACCTATGCATATTTTAACAAATCTGCCCCACATAACCATCAAAAACGGCGGCCACTTGGTATTTGATACCGGCAGCGAATTATACCATTGGGAAGATGAAAATTATGCTGGAAACATTAATGTTGAAGCAGGTAGCACATTAGAATTTAAAAACGGTTCGGATATTGTCCTTGCTGAAAACGGTAAAATCATGGTGAATCATGATTCAAATAATTCAGGCGAGCTTGTGTTTAATAGCGGAGCATCTTTAACGCTATTGGATGACAACACACATCTTGAAATCGCCGGCGACCTTCACATCGCCTCCAACGCCACCTTCACCT
>JBNJGX010000341.1:0-2774 GCA_051748025.1 Bacteroidota bacterium | reverse complement strand
ACAGCATCATTGACATGGCATTTAACGGCATATACACCAACGGCAGGTATCATTTTTTCTATCGAATCCACTTTGATATTGGCGGTAGGGTAACCCATACCCCTTCCTATCTTATTGCCTTCCACCACATGACCGAACAGAACATATGGATGACCTAACAAAGCCGCAGCATCATCCACTTTACCATGCAGCAATTTTTCCCTGACAAGGGTGGAATTAACGGTCTCAGAAAAAGCAGGAACAGTAAAAAGGCTGATCCCTTTTCTTTTAACAACTGCTTCAAAATTTACCTTTTCATCCAGCTTTTTGCCAAAATTATTATTGTACCCCATTGCGATGGCTTTTATATTTAACCCGGCACTCTGTAAGGCATTAATGAATTCATCCGCTGCACTATTAAGTAAGGATTTTGTGGTTTTCAGTACCAGCACATGTTCAATCCCAAGTTGTTTCATGTAATGTTTTTTTTCCGGCAAGGAGGTCAGATATCTGAATTCCTTATCAGAAAGTATTTCCTTAGGGTGTGGATACATGGTGACAATCACAGGTATAAGTTTTCTTTTTTTTGCCTCTTTTGTCATTTCCCTTACAAAATACCGGTGTCCGCGGTGCACACCGTCAAACATTCCCACCGTAATCATCACAGGGGCATCATTTAAGCTGGAAATTAATTTGTAATTTTCAATTTTCATTGTTTTCTTTAAACAAAATACGGATAAAATAGTTACTAAACTTATGCATTAATTATTAAACTTATAAAATACATTCAAAATTATGAAAAAATTCTTGATTCTTTCGTTGCTGACAGTAGTGATTTTTACCGCATGCAGTAATAACGGCAAGCCGGATGAAAACGAAGCAAAATCTTCAGAAAAACAGGACAGCGTATTAAATGTTGATGGCCACATTGCCTCAGCAAAGGGTGAAATGTTGTATTTTGAAAGATTAAGTCCAACCAAAATAATACGGCTTGATTCCACCAAATTGGATGCAGAAGGAAAATTCAGTTTTTCTCACAAACCGGAGATGGTTGATATATACAGAATAAGGATAAGTGACCGTGGTATCTTTCTGATAGCGCAACCAGGAGCAGATATTGAACTTACAGCGGAGGAAAGGCCTATAACAAAGCATTACACAGTCAGCGGCTCAGAAGAAAGTGAACTGGCCATGGAGATGCACAAATACCTGACAAAATCAGCATCAGACCTTCAGGCACTTAGCAATGAATATCAGGCGGCTCAGGATAAAACAAAAGCTGAGCAACAAAAGATCCTCAACAGGCTTAATCAGGAAGCTGAAACCATTGTCAAAGACAGCAAGGCAAAACTCAATGACATGATCAGGGAAAACAATGAATCACTGTTTATTTACCTGGCTTTATTTCAGCAACTCGGACAAAATATGATATTTTCCTTTCCCGAAGATGAGGAAATGTTTGATTATGTGCTCGAAAATTTACAGAAACACAACCCTGACGCGCCATATACAAAAAGTCTGAAATCCGACATCAACAAGATGCGTATGGAAGCTGAAAAGAAACAGGGCAAATCCGGCGGTTATGGTGTTGGTGATGAAGCCCCTGATATTAAAATGAAAAACCCCGATGGTGAGGTTAAAAGCCTGCATGATCTCAGGGGAAAATATGTCCTGCTCGATTTCTGGGCTGGCTGGTGCCGCCCATGCCGTATGGAAAACCCAAACCTTGTTTCGACATACAAAAAATATAAATCCGATAATTTTACTATCTTTCAGGTTTCACTGGACAAGAAAAAAGAAGACTGGGTAAAGGCAATCGAAAAGGACAATTTGTCTGAGTGGACACATGTCAGTGATTTGAAATACTGGAACAGTGAAGCAGCAGCAGAATACGGGGTGCGTTCAATCCCGGCAAGTTTCTTGCTGAATCCCGAGGGCGAAATCATTGAAACAAATTTGAGAGGGCCGGCACTTGAAAAGAAACTGGAAGAAATATTCGGGCATTAATTTGCTCATTTTATCAATGTGCTTTTGTTATCATACCACAAAAGCACAAGTTGACACAGCTTATTTTCAACAGGAAACCAATTACCGGATTTCCGTTACCCTTAATGATACAGATCACAGCCTCCGGGGAAATATTAAGATTGAGTACAAGAATAATTCGCCAGACACGCTGAACCGGATATTTTTTCACCTGTATCCCAATGCATACAAAAATCAAACTACCGTTTTTGCCAAACAAATGCTCCACCTTGGTGATCCCTCTTTTTTCTTTTCTTCGCCTGACGAAAGGGGATATATTGACAGCATGTTTTTTACCGTTAACGGCGAAGCAACCCCTTTACACATCAATTCCGATTCCATAGACATCGCTGAATTACAACTTAACGAGCCGCTATCACCAGGACAAAGTATCAATATCAGGACAGGGTTTTATGTAAAAATCCCGGAAGTTTTTTCCAGGCTCGGACACAAAGGTCAGGCATATTACATCACACAATGGTATCCCAAACCGGCAGTTTATGACAAAAATGGCTGGCATCCCATGCCATATTTGCATATGGGTGAATATTATTCGGAATTCGGAGGTTATACCGTTGAGATTAATGTGCCGGCAGATTACCGTGTTGCAGGGAGCGGCAAACTTATCACCCCTTCTGAGCGGGAATGGCTTTTGAACCTGCCTGAGATAAAACCGGATTCAACAATATTCCCGTCGGATACTGCCACGAAAACCATGGTTTTTCATGGGGAAAACATGCATGATTTTGCCTGGTTTGCAGATAAACGAT
>JBNJGX010000340.1:0-2775 GCA_051748025.1 Bacteroidota bacterium | reverse complement strand
CTTTTTCAGTTTGCAGGCCTTCACAAGGTGCCAGACAATTGCCGATATGATATTCAAGGCATCGTTTGTATTTTTCCTTGCGGATATTTTCCGGTGATAGCGTATATTTACAGGTACGTAAAGGATAAAGCCGGCGTATCAGTTCCAGCAGGGTTCTTACCATACGAACAGATGTATATGGGCCATAATACTCAGAACCGTCTTTTACCACATTGCGGGTAAGAAATATCCGTGGAAAATGTTCATTTTTGATAACCAGCCATGGATAGGTTTTATCGTCTTTGAGCATTACATTATAGCGTGGCTGGTGTTGTTTGATGAGGCTGTTTTCGAGCAGCAGTGCATCTGATTCGGTTTCCACAACGGTATGATGTATGTCCCGTATGTGTTTTACCATCACTGATGTCCGGTTATTCTCATGCTTTTTTGTAAAATAACTGTTTACACGTTTTTTTAATTTTTTGGCTTTGCCTACATACAATAGCTTGTTATTCTTATCATAAAACTGATACACCCCGGGTTTATCAGGCAGGAGGTTTATCTTTTCGCGCAAGTGACGGTATGTCTTGTTTGTTTTACTCAAAAGTATCCTCTTTTTTCGGACAACAAGATAATAAATATCTGAGGATTAAAATACATGAAAATGTGATGAAGCATAAGGATATTGTAACTAATCAGACCGAAGTCGGAAGTCTGAAGACGGAAGCCGGAAGTAAAGCATACATTTTTATAGTAAAAATTGATTAATATGATATCCTCCGACTACGGACTCCCGGCTTCGGTCTTCCGACTTTTATTTATATAAGCTGTGCTTTATAGACAGACTCTACATTTTTTCCAAGACCCTGCTTGGAAAAAAAGCCGCCTTACTTCGACGCCGCTCATTTCGACAAGCTCAATACGGCGCAGTACAAGTGGGGCGGGAAAAAATGTAAATCACAAAATTCAAATAACAAATTTCAAATAAATTCCAAATTTACAAAAACCAAACAAAGCACAAAACCCAAAACGGATTATGATGATTTGATAAATATGAAGTTTGGTTTTCCTGTCTCGTTGGTTTAACAGCCCAGGTCAGGCAGGTTTGGATTTTTTTAGATTTGGATATTGGAATTTATTTGTTATTTGATGCTTGTAATTTGGAATTTTGGCGCTATTACAAGTCTTGAAAAGCCAGCCTGCCCTGCCTGCCGGCAGGCAGGCGGCTGGCAGGCAATTATATCAAGCTTTCAGTAAACTTAAACAACATGTTGGTAAAAGTTTCTTCCTAAGACTCTAATCATGCAACCAGCAAAAAATGTACCCCTTCGACATAATTTTTTGCCTGCAGGTAATTTACAATTTGGCTTTGTATCTGGGGTTGTGAGACATATATCAGGATAAAGATTTTCCCTGGTTCCGGTAAATCATCATAGTTGATCACTTTTTCAGCTAAATCGTGGTTTTCCCGTATATCCAGCCAGGCATCGATGATGATGTTGTGTTCTTTAAGTTTATTGGCCCTGCGCCTGATTATACGGCTGGAGCCACAAACCACCACATGTGGATTTTGAGAATTAATGCGCTGCAACTCACGTGCAAGGTAATGTGTTTTAATTTTGTAAAAGGCATTACTGCTATAGCGTCTGTTAGTGCGTGTAAGCCGGTTAGGCGGGTCATTCCACTGAAGCACATAATCACCGGTTTTAGCAATTTTAAGGCCTTTATCGATCCAGCGTAACCATAATTCATAATCTTCCGGGAAATTACCGTAACGGTACCCACCGGCCTGCACTTCTGCTGATTTTCGCCACATCGCAGTTGGATTGACAAGCGGCAATTCGATAAAACGTTTCAGCCGTATTTGGGTGGTTGTGGTAATGGAATTATTCCAGTCAACATAGCGTTTGAATCCGGCTGCTTTTACGGGATCTCCACCGAATTTTACTTTACCGGTAACAGCATCAATGCCGGGATGATTTTTCAAATATGCCACCTGTAGCTCAAGCCTGTTTCGAAATGCAATATCATCGGCATCCATACGGGCAATAATCGGTGCGGCAGAATGCCTGCTTCCACATGCCGATGCATAAGCCACCCCTTGTTGTTTTTCGTGTAACAACCGGAACCGGTGATCTTTTTCAGCATGTTTTTCAGCAATTCGTATGCTTTTATCTGTTGAGTTGTTGTTTATCATCAGGCATTCAAAATCATTAAACGTTTGACCCGAAATGCTGTTAAGGGCAGTTTGCAGGGTTCTTTCTGCCTGGTAAAATGGTAATATGACAGACACTGTTGGCATGGGATAAAAATAGTAAATATAGCCCTTAAGTAAAATAAGTGATTAACATATATAACGCTAAATGAATATTCAGAAGATTACCTAAGTTATTTTATTATTATTTCCAAAACCCTATGTGAAATCCTATGTGTACTACTGTGCCTATGTGGTTCCACCCTAATATTTTCGCCGTTTTTTGAAACACAATAGGACACATAGATTTGAAATAAAGAATGAAAATAAATTTGGATATAGTAATTTTCTAAATGTCCTGATAGGATGTAATTTGACAATAGGTTAATTATAACTGGCTTTTTAAACAATATTAGGTAAACAAACGGATATTCATTTAACACCATTATTAAAATCAACGGAAAAAACTACAAAATGCACATTAGTTACCCATCAAAACCACTGTTATGAACTGGTATGTAGATATGTATCCTATTGCGACTGACAACAGTATTGATTTGCACCCTGAAGTTGCTTTGTTTCTTTTCAAACAGTTATTGTTT
>JBNJGX010000339.1:0-2795 GCA_051748025.1 Bacteroidota bacterium | reverse complement strand
AATCTCATAGTTAAATTTATAAATGACCTCTTTTGTATAAACCTGAGACTTTAGATCAAAAATGATAAATAAAAGCAAGAAAAATATTATGTTTTTCATATACTATTTATTGATTTCCGGATTATAATTACTATGTATTTATTCTGTTTCTATACTGTTGCTTAAAAGCTCCGCTGCTTTTTCCAAATGCAAGTCGCGACCTTCCCGAAAGGCTTCAACCGTTTGTTTAATCTCGATGTCGGGCAATACACCACGTGCAAAATGTTGAGTGCCGTCGGGGAATTCTACTTTAAGACCGGTAAACATGAGTTTTCCGATTGGAAGTTCAATGATATTAACATTGCCATTGGTTCCTGCTGTGGGCTGGCCAATAATGGTTCCCAATCCATAATGTTTGACCCAAAGCATTATGGATTCAGCAGCACTGATGGCCATTGAATTTGTCAAAAACACTACAGGTTGTGTTAAACGTTTTTTTGCTGGTTCAAGGTTCCAGCCAGCCTTTTTGTAATCCAAATTTTCTCTGTCAGGAAATATCACTAATGGTACATAATAGGGCTTGATTGTATCTTTAATTTTGATTAATTGCTCTAATATTGGGAGCCCGGCACTCGCTGGATAGCCGCGTAAATCAAATATAATGGCTTTACTGTTTTTAATCTGACCGGATTGCATAAGGTATGGATCATTTTCCAGCCGATCAAGATTACAGTAAAAGATGCCATTTTTAATTGATCGAAAGCTGGGTAGCGAATCGTTGGGGTTTCGGAAAAGCGGAGTTTTGCGATTGAAGTGCAGATAGAATGACTGAGTGTTCTCCTGAGGAGTTATTATTGTCAATCCAATGCTGTCATTATAAGTTCCCTTTAAGGTATACATTTCCATTTTATAATTATGAAATCCCGTTGTGGGAGCAGTTACCAACGGGCTGATTTTATTGAAATAGGCTTTTGCCGGTTGTCCCGCAATTTTGTTTACAATGCTCCCCTTTGGTATATCAACTTGAGAATGAGAGCTAATAATTACAAGTTGATCTTCGATCCACTGCCAACGTATCGGTAAAAAATAGTTTCTCTCATCATAAAGGCTTTTGATTGTTAGGTGACCATCTTTTGTTTTACTCATCAGTCTTTTAAATTCCTTCAATGCATGCTGGTTCGATTGGGCGTTGTATAGCGACATTATACCGGGATTCAATTCATTTTTCCACTGCACATCAATTTCTTCGTGATATGGAAAAAAGTGCTGGAATACATTCCATGTTATAGTATAAGACCCTAGCCAATTGTATGGAAACGCATATTCTACTTCATCAATTGCTTGTTTTAGTTTTAATAACTCTGAAGTATCTCCATTGGGATAAGTATGATCTTCATTGGCATAAAGCATAACCGGTAGTTGAATATGTAAGCTTGAATTGATTGCCTTTTGTAAAATGGGTTTGTCTTTTGGAGTTTCCGGGAATAACTTTTGTCTATAAGGCAGTTTGAGACAGTATTCTTGGTTGTTAACATTATTTTTCTGTACCCATTCAGCATTTTTTCTTACATGAAGCTTTCCCGGTACTCCTATTGGACCTTCACGGCCCAATTTCGGTTTGACCTTAAAATTGCTGTTCTCAATCGGATGCGTTTTCCATTGTCCTTTTTCACGGTATTCAATTTTGATATTGTCAATATACAGGGTATTGGAATCCACTCTCATCAATCCGAATATAATCCCATTATCCGATTTATTTGGGGTCCATTCTATCTGACAGGTTTTCCATTTATTACATTCAAAAATTTCTCCTTGAACCACAGAAGGATTTGTTACAATTTTCTTTAAAAAGTCGCTGGATTTCCGTCTTAAAAAGACCTTGATTTTACCAGTAGATTTGGCATCAAATGATAAACGTATTTTTTTGTCTACCCAGTTTTCGGGCATTTCTGCTACATAAGATATTTCAACTTGTTGTTTCTGGTTGGGTTTTGCTCGATATATTCTTCGACTTTTATAAACATTTGATTTCCTTCCTAAATCGACACCCAAGTGTTGCCAATAGGTTTCTTTGAATTTTTTGGAATTACTTGGCTCGTATTTTACCGGTTGGGGCGTTTTTTTGCCTTTCAGCATAATATTCAAAGTAGGAGCAATCGGACGAAACAATTTGAGAAGCGAATCCTTCAAAGCCTCATCATCGGGCGTATTCTCAATTTTTTGTACACCATAAACAGCAAACTTTTTCCAGTCAATTTCCTGTGCTTCATCGCTGGGGTGGAACCATCGCACATAGCCGTAGAGCTTAGTAAATGCCGATATATTCTCTAATTTTCTTTGTTTATTTATGGTTGGTTGACAAGAATAAAACGATAATAATGGTAATAATAAAATCAATAACCCGATAATGGTTTTTTTCATTTTTCGCTGTTTTTAATGTTGCAATGATAAACGTTTTATTCTTTTATATCAACTTCTAATGCTTTTTGCAAGTAAGGATCATGTTTGCTTAAAAAGCTCCATTTCCATCTGTTGAAATTTTTTGTTCTCCAAATATATTGAGATTTTGGTGTTATTTCAACCGGGACATCTACACCTCGAAACAAATCGCTGTAATTCTCACAATTGGTAATATCAATTGTTGGATCGAGCCGAAGTAGTAATTTAGTATTAGGTAACATTGCAAACATGGGCGTTACACCAACTCCAATTGGCAAGTTGCTTGGCCTGCCAACGGTAATGAATTTGTCAGAATTATTGGCTATAGACGCAAATGATCCTGCTGAAGAGAAAATATTTTCATCATATAAAACAAT
>JBNJGX010000338.1:0-2805 GCA_051748025.1 Bacteroidota bacterium | reverse complement strand
AACTATACACTTTTTATTTTATTTAATCATGCGTGTGTGTGTTAAAGTTTTTGTCATGGCTCGGTTCATCTGTCTAAATTTTATTAAATAGGTACGATGTTTACCCCGTCTTTTTTTTTCGGGGGAGCTCGCCATGACACAGCATCTTTTAACTATACACTTTTTATTTTATTTAATCATGCGTGTGTGTTAAAGTTTTTGTCATGGCTCGGTTCATCACATAAAATTTAACTATTTGTTTTAGTCAGACACATAATTATTTGAAATAGTTGCATGATCAAGATCAGGCACAACAAAATAACATCAAGGCGATTGTAAAGGAAATGAAAAGCATTATCCCTGAATACAAAAGCCACAATTCGGTGTACGAAACCCTGGATGTTTAGATTCTCTCCTGACGGCTTAGCTTGTAGCGAAAATCTTTCAGCGCAGATTCTGTCCCCAGCACTGTTAAATAAGCTCCACTGCTGAGAATTGTTTCTCCACCAGGAATATCGACCTGTTTGGCCTTGCGAATTAAAATAATTCTGCCGTCCTCATGAAATGGAATATCCTTAATCGCAACTCCGGCCAAATATTTGTTTTGCAACAAAATATCCTCCACTCGATAATTTTCAAAACTTTCAACCAATGCATGATAAGTGTTCGGTCTGAAAATTAAATTTTCAATGGTTGTCGCCATAATCCTGGTTATATCAAGATACTCTATATTCAGCTGCCGCATCTTTTGCTCTATCAAAGAATCGGATGTACGGCTAATAATCTTTGAATGATAGAGTTCCTTAGTGAGCATATCACATATTCCGGCATTTTGTTCTTCCGAATCGGTTAAGGCAATAATATAGTTTTGAGGCACCAGATTCAACTGCTGATACACGCTGATATATCGACCATCGCCATGAATGACCGGTAAGCCTTTTCTCCGGATTTCCTCATACCGCTCCCTGTTTTTTTCAATGATAATAGCACGCTTACCGTGCATATTCAATCGCCGGGCCAGCAAAACGGCAGTACTACTCCCACCCACTATAATCATTTTATCGGTTTGCAACATGCTTTTGGGGTTTAGGTAACTATAGATTACCGGAGATATAAGGCATGTAATCACGGCCATTAAAACAAAAGAAGCGTTCATGCCGGCAGAGATAATTCCAAAATCAAAACCTATTTTGGCTGCTGCAATAATCAAACTCAAGCGCGAGGCCATCAGGACTCCACCAGCCATAGATTTTTTCCACCCAAATAACCTTACCCATAATATCGAAGGAATTATCTTTATCAAAAACAAAAAAAGCAATAACAAAACCAAAAATACAATCGGAGAATCACCCATATTAGCTAATGCCGAATCATCGAAATGAAAACCAACCATGATAAAGAAAATCGGAATAAAAAAACCATATGCCATCCCATCCAGCTTTAACAAAAGTATCGACCTATTTTTATTCATAAACACTGAGATAAGTAAGCCTGCCAGATAAGCACCTAAAAGCATTAGCTCACTTCCTACATATTGCGCTAAAACAATAAAAACTAAAATCAGCAGTATCGTCCCGCGGATTTGTATTTGGGCTGAAGCATGCGATAAATGATAAGAAATCCTTCGGATTAAAGTTTTTCCAGTGAGCTTTTTCCCTAACCAGTAAAGAACCCAAAACAAAAAGAACAACAATAAAACAAAGAACAATTTGGGTTCAAAGCCATGTTTCATAATGAAAGCAGTAAAAGAAAAAAGCAGAATAACAAAAACATCTGTTATAGCCGCTGTTGTCATCACCATTTGTCCAAATCGTGTATTCAATTTATTCTGACTCTTCAAAACTGGCATGATAATACCTACTGAGGTAGTAACCATGATTAACGCCAGATACCATAAACTCTTAACTTCCACAAAACCAGACAATGCCAATGCGCCCAGATAACTCAACAGCAATGAAATCAAAAAGAAGGAAAGTCCAACAAGCAAAGGATTCTTCAAAAAACGGGAAACCGATAATTTTCTGCGTGGAAACGACTGTATGATTTGCCTGACATCAATCTCAAGTCCGGCTAAAAACATCAGAAACAAAAATCCAGATAAGGCCAAAAAATCCAAAGTTGCTATATTTTCTACCACAGCATCTGGCATAAAATATTTTGCCAGCAAATAGCCGACCACGATTTCGACAATTACCCCGGGAATTTTATCCAACTTCAAAACCGACAATAAAATCGGAATCATAAATGCCAAAGCCACAACAATTAACAGTGGTATAAAATTGAACTGAAATGAGATGCTTAGCATGACTATTACTGCTGATTTCACTGCCAAAGATAAAGCATTAAACACAAAAAGTCAAAAAATCGTTAAAACTCAATTTATCTTACAACAAAAATTCGAAACAAAATATCTTGAATGGCATTGGGAACATCCCTGCCCCTATCGATACGGATTAATAAAATCAACAGCGAACACGTTAAAGGATTAACATTATTTTTGGAACGGTTATTGAATAAAAATCAACATTAGTTTCAAAAACAAAACGATCCAATTATTCACTTAACTTCAGGCATTATGAACCATCCGGTAAATTTATTTTTTCTTATTATCCTGGCATTTATAACAGTCCCCCTTACAGCACAGGAGTCAAATGAAGACCATGACCAGAGTCAATCCCCTTATTTTTTAGTCAAAAGCGACAATCCTGAAACCGATCAGCTTCCCTTACTGGAAACCACAGCTGAGGTAAAAATTGCAGGCGTAATTGCGGATATCACCGTACATCAGGTATACAAGAATGAAGGAAAAAATGCGTTGGAAGCCAT
>JBNJGX010000337.1:0-2808 GCA_051748025.1 Bacteroidota bacterium | reverse complement strand
CTGAATTTCAGGACAAAAACCAGGTTGAAACAGCTTTACGGGAAGCCGAAGAAGAAATCGGCCTGAACAGATTTAAGGTGCAGGTACTTGGTAAACTCAGCTCAGTTGATATTCCTGTCAGTGGTTTTACTGTATTGCCTGTTATTGGTTATTATCACAGTGTGCCACAGTTAAAGCCTAATCCACACGAAGTCAATACAGTGATACAAACACCGCTGATCCCGCTTATAGAAAGCCTGGAAACCAGGGTGATTAAAGTGCGGAGCCATCAGGTGAAAACCCCGGTATTTCTTAGCAACGGACATGTTATTTGGGGGGCTACAGCTATGGTCCTGGGTGAATTGAAAGCCATCCTGAATAAATAAGCAGCAATAAAATTTTGATAAAGATTATTTGGGTGCATCCCCGCCGATCGACTTTGGTGGAAACTTTGTAGCGGAGCAAAATATTGAGCATTCCAAAAGCACTTTTTTTAACACAACACGGCGGGGGCGGTGTACGCCTGCAAGCTGCATTGCTGTATGCCGGTATCTGCTTGCCTGTGGCAGGGAGTTTCCGCTGGTCACTCCTGCCACAGGGCAGATAATTACGGCATACACCAACACAGGCTTTCCGGCTCCCACCTTGCACAAAATTCAAACACTACTTAACTTTATCATTTTTCATCCGTCTTCACTTCGTTACGCCGGACAAAGCTTGCCCGGCGCTAGACGGGTTTTGATATTCTATATTTGAAATTTTAAAAATTGTGATTTAAAATTTGGATGTATACCATATTCTATATATCTTTATCCTATAAGATAATTTTTCATTTATGAAACCTCCATGGTGAGGATTTTGGAACACAGCGGAATGATTATCCCCCGGTTAAAAACCTGAAAACCGGCATGAGGCAAAAGGAGGTTGCGTCCCGTATCGCAGGGACAAGTAATGACCATTGATAATTAAACAATAAACATATGAAATTACGACTCATCCTTTCAGACCAGCTAAACAGCAATCACGCCTGGTTCAAAACGCAGGATGATAATATCTTGTATTTGATGATGGAGATCAGGCCGGACTTAGAATTAGACAAGCCACATAAACAAAAACTGCTTGGCAGGCTTGCTTCCATGCGGTATTTTGCCGCAGATTTAACAAACAAGGGGCATAAGCTCAAATATATTCACATTGATGATGCAGACAATGAACATAACATTGGCTGGAACATTTTGAGAATCATTGCGCAAAATAATATCTCGGCTTTTGAATACCAGGAACCGGATACATATGATACAGATATTGAACTGAAACAATTTTGTGAGGGCCTTGATATCCCTTATAAAATGTTTTCTTCCGAACATTTTTACACGGAAAGGAATGAACTTGCCGGATTTTTTGCCGGGAAAAAGCATTACCGGATAAAGAATTTTTACCGGTATCTGCGGAAAAAACATAATGTCCTTCTGTACGAGGATGGTGAACCGTTCGGGGGAAAATGGAACTTTCTGATTGGAAACACAGGCCGCTTTCCTGATGCTAAAACAATTCCATCCCCGGTAAGGTTTCATCACAATTTAACTGATATCGAAAAAACGCTGGATAAAATTGGTGTAAAATGTACCGGTAATGCCAATGCACAGGATTTTGGATGGCCACTTACGCGGGAAGAATCTTTTGAGCAGCTTAATTATTTTATCAACAAGCTTTTGCCTGATTATGGCCGTTATCAAAATATTATGACAACACACAGCCAGACTTTGTATCATTCCCGCTTGTCTTTTGCGCTCAACCAAAAAATGATAAACCCCCGCGAGGTGATTGACAAAGTTTGTGAAGCATACGAGAATAAGCACAATACCATAAGCCTGCCTCAGGTTGAAGCTTTTGTAAGGCAAATACTTGGATACAGGGAATATATGCGTGGTATTTACTGGCATCATATGCCTGAATACCGTATCAAAAATCACTTCTTCGCAGAAGGAAAATTACCGGATTTTTATTGGGATGGAAACACTGATATGAATTGCATGAAGCAGGTGATCAATCAAAGCCTTGATGAAGCATGGGTACATCACACACAGCGGCTAACCATTCCCGGAAATTTAGCTATGTTGCTTGGGGTGAATCCTTATGAAGTGCACCACTGGTTTTCTTGTATGTATATTGATGCAGCAGAATGGGTGGAAATGCCCAACGTCCTTGGTTCAAGTCAGTTTGCAGACGGTGGGATCGTCAGTACAAAACCTGGTGCAGTATCTGCAAGCTATATTTCCAAAATAAGTAATTATTGCGATACGTGTAAATTTAAGAAAGGAAAAAAACTGGGTGATGATGCATGCCCCTTTAATACATTATACTGGCATTTTTTCTACCGGAACCGGAAACGCCTGGCATGGATCCCGCGTACAAAACAGGTGTATGAAACCTGGGAAAAAATAAGCAGTGATAAACAGAAGGCTTATCTTAAAAAAGCCAAAAGTTTTATTACGTCACTTAAAACCTGATTATCTCATTAGAGTCTGTCTATAAAGTCTTAGTGTTTGAGTCATAATGTTCAAGATCAAGGCGTGTGAAAATTTTAAACCGCAGCATACTAACGTATTCGAGGATTTAAAATTTGAGCAATAACGCAGATATTGGACATTATGGACAAACACTCATTAGAATTCAGAAGCAATATAAACATTTTTCTGATTATATCAAATTGAGTATCTGGAAGATTACCTAGAGTCTGTCAATAAAGTACAGCTTATATAAATAAAAGTCGGAAGACGGGAGTCCGAAGTCCGAAGATGGAAGTAAGAAGATAATATGTTAATTTAT
>JBNJGX010000336.1:0-2811 GCA_051748025.1 Bacteroidota bacterium | reverse complement strand
CCACGAATTTAATGGAAATAATTATTTGACTTATTAATAAACTTTCTAAAAAATGTTTTTTTGTATGTCTTCATCCAAGAAAAGGTTTTTCGATAAAGGACTTCGGCTGCCGAAATGGGATTATGGCTGGAAAATAATATAAGGGTCATTTTTCAACACTAATCAGGCAAAACTGCTTTTGAATACTTCTAAGATTAACGATTACAAACTTTTAAATGTTGAGTCCACTCCGAAAAGTCATCCGATGAATGTTCTTGCTAAAATTGCAAATAATTATAATCAGTTAATCAGCTAATTATGAATTCATCGGATGACTAATTTAGGGTTTTTCTACTTTTCGGAGTACACTCAATGTTATAAATAATGAGCCCAGTCTAAAAATGGCCTTATTTGATTTTCAGCTACTTTTTGCCTCTTGCCCTAAAGGGTGAAGTAGCTGAAAATTAGCTATCATTTAGGGCCGGGATAAAGATGATTTTTAGATTTACCATATACATTATTAATAGATTTTCTTAGATTTGCATTCAAATAGCAATTCAATGCTTGCACAACTTTTAATAAACGGCATTATTACCGGAAGTATTTACGCTATTGTAGCTTTGGGCTTTGCATTGGTGTATAATACCACGCATATTTTTCATGTGGCTTATGCGGCTGTTTATATGACAGCTCCCTTTTTCGTTTACACTTTTTATTCTGTGCTGGGGTGGCCATTTGCTGTTGCGATTATCATGGCTGTTTTGTTAACAATACTGATCAGCCTCATCATTGAAATAATAATATACCAACCACTGATAAAAAAGAGGAGCGATCCTAACATTTTGCTCATCAGCTCACTCGGGGTCATGATCATAATTATCAATGTGGTTGCCCTGTTTTATGGAAATGAAACAAAAGTGCTGAACCCGGCAATATCCGGCTCTGTGACATTTGGAGAACTGTTAATTACGCACACACAGCTTTTTCAACTTGCAGCCAGCTTATTGCTCATTGGCGGTTTTTTTATCTTTATGAAATACTCGAAATTGGGGCTTTCAGCAAGAGCAATGCGCGATGATGCTGAATTGACTGAATACTTTGGATTAAACATCAAAAAACAAAGAATATATTTGTTCATGTTAAGCGCTTTTTTTGCCGCTGCCGGAGGAATACTGATTGCATGGGATGTGGGCATGGACCCTTATGTGGGATTGCCAATGCTCCTTAATGCTGTTGTTGCCCTGATTGTTGGCGGAGTTGGTAAATTCTACGCTCCCATTATCGGTGGATTCATTCTGGGGATATTACATGCTCTCACTGTCTGGCAATTTTCGGCAAACTGGCAGGAGGCGGTAACATTCAGCATTTTGATTATATTTTTGTTGTTCAGGCCACAAGGGCTGTTTGGAGAAAAAAAGAGACTGGCATAAATTTAACTGTTTATGGATTATTTGATACACATACTAATAATGATCAACATTTATGTTATCATCACCATTAGTACCAACCTGATGGTAGGCCTTGCTAATCTGATAACGCTTGGACAGGCTGCATTTTATGGCATAGGTGCATATATTGGTGTGTGGGCACTTATGGGATTGGGATTTCCGCTTATCCCCACCCTGCTGCTCGCTATGCTCATAACCGGCATATTTGGATACCTGCTGGGCTTGGCTGCAGTCCGTTTAAAAGGTGATTACTTTATCCTGGCAACCCTCGGTTTTCAAATGATTGTTTTTACTGTGCTTTATAATTGGATTAAACTCACTAAAGGGCCTTACGGTATTCCCGGAATTCCTGCTCCCAAACTTTTTGCAAGTTTTGAAATATCCGGGGTATATCATTACGCCATCCTTAGTTTGGTTTTGGCTGTTATTGTCGGCGTGGTATCTTACATGCTCATAAAATCACCTTTTGGCAGGGCGTTACGGGCTATGAGAGACGATCAGTTGTCTTTAATGACACTTGGCAGGAATATCAAAAGATTAAAAATACAAACCGTAGTTATTGCAGCCGCTTTTACAGCAATCAGCGGTGTGATTTATGCATCATATATTTCCTATATCGATCCGACCAGCTTTAACCTGGATGAGGCCATATTTATTATTTCTGCCGTGATTATCGGCGGCACAGGAAACATTAAAGGGCCGGTTATCGGGGCAGTATTCGTTGTTGTTTTACCTGAATTATTGCGCTTCGTGGGTATGCCGGACAGCGTGGCTGCCAACATGCGAATGATCATTTACGGGTTAAGCATTGTTGTTTTAATGCGTATCAGGCCACAAGGTCTGCTCGGAGAATTTAAATTTCACAAATAAGCATGGGTAATACGATACTTGAAATAAAAAATATTTCCAAAAACTTTTTCCGGCCGGTAAAAGACAAGGACAACCATGACGGATATGAAAAGTCAAGTGTGCTTGATGACTTTTCCTTAGCTATTGACCATGCTCAGTTAACTGCCCTGGTAGGTGATAATGCCACCGGGAAAACCACACTTTTTAACATCATCTCAGGCTTGCTGAAACCTGACAAAGGAGAAATCATTTATCATCAAAGAAAAGGCACAAATCAATCAAAGGTTCCCTTGTTAACATTACCCCCGTATAAGATAGCTAATAGAGGGATAGGGCGTATGTTCCAGGACAACCATATTTTTGAGAGCCTTACGGTAATGGAAAACATGTTCTGTGCCGACCTTGACATGCAGGGCGAAAACGCATGGCAAGCTGTTTTTACGCATAAAAAAAACATAAGACAGGAAAAACAACGAAAAAAGAAGGCAGAGGCGGTTCTTTTTGAGCTTTTTCACAATGAAAAAAGCACAAGCAT
>JBNJGX010000335.1:0-2847 GCA_051748025.1 Bacteroidota bacterium | reverse complement strand
ATTTAAAACAGTCATTTACAAAAGTAAACTCCTTGGTTTTAAATACGAGCGTAACGCAGAAATCGGACATTATGGACAGACTCTAAATAGGACAAAAAAATGCCCTCAATGTTTGAGGGCTTTTTCTAATATATTTTAACTTTCCCAAAGCCCAGAACTTTGGAAAAGTTAAGAGAGATAACTTCCGACTTCGGTCTCCCGACTTCGGACTTCTGACTCCCATTACCCTAAAAACGGATATTTATAATCGGTAGGAGGCACCAGTGCTTCTTTTACAGAGCGGGTATTGATCCAGCGTGTCAGGTTCAGATAAGAACCGGCTTTGTCGTTGGTACCTGATGCACGTGCGCCGCCAAATGGCTGCTGTCCGACAACAGAACCGGTCGGTTTGTCATTAAGGTAAAAATTACCGGCAGCAAATTTAAGCTTGTCCTTACCAAACAGCAATGCTTCACGTTCTCTTGCAAACACAGAACCGGTCAGTGCATATTCAGAAGTATTATTACAAAGCTCAAGCGTTTCTTCATATTTATCATCTTCATAGATGTAAACCGTAAGAACAGGCGCAAATATCTCTTCTTCCATGGTGACATAATGGGGGTCTTTGGCTTCAATCACGGTAGGTTCCACAAAATATCCTTTGGATTTATCACCATTGCCACCGAAAATAATCTCAGCATCTTTGCTCTCTTTGGCATCATTGATGTATTTCATGGCATTATCAAATGATGCTTCATCAATCACGGCGTTCACAAAATTGGAGAAGTCGGTAACATCCCCCATTTTGATTTCTGCCAGCATTTCGCCTACCTGTTTTTTGATTGCAGGCCACAGTGATTTTGGTATATAAGCACGTGAAGCCGCTGAACATTTTTGTCCCTGGTATTCATATGCAGCACGGATTAGCGCAACAGACACTTCTTTGGGATCAGCAGATTTATGCGCAACAACAAAGTCTTTTCCGCCGGTTTCACCAACTATACGCGGGTAAGATTTGTAGTTATTGATATTGTTACCGATTGTTTTCCAGAAATTCTGGAATACTGCCGTAGAACCTGTAAAATGGATACCCGCAAGCTCAGGGCTGCCAAATACTTCCTTACCGATCACAGAACCGGCACCGGGCAGGAAATTGATAACGCCATCAGGCATACCTGCTTCTTTGTATATTTTCATCAGGAACCAGTTGCTGAACAAAGATGGCCGTGATGGCTTCCACAATGCCACATTGCCCATAAGCGCAGGGCTTAACGGTAAATTGGAAGCAATGGCAGTAAAATTAAACGGGGTTACAGCAAACACAAATCCTTCAAGAGGCCTGTATTCAATTCTGTTTATCACACCTTTGTCCGATATTGGTTGGTCAGCATAAATCTCAGTCATATATGAAGCATTGAACCGCAAGAAATCAATGGTTTCACAAGCGGCTTCAATTTCTGCCTGATGTACGCTTTTCCCTTGTCCAAGCATTGTAGAAGCATTAATAAGATCACGATACTTGGTAGAAAGCAATTCGGCAATTTTCAGCATGATGGAACCACGTTCGGCATAGGGCATGTTTTCCCATGTTTTTTTGGCTTTAAGGGCTGCATCAATGGCCATTTTTACTTCTTTTTCACCCACCTGGTGGTATGTTGCCAGTACATGCTGGTGATTGGTGGGCATGGTAACTTTTGCCGTTTTGCCGGTTTTTATTTCTTTTCCGCCAATCACAGGGAAAATTTCATGCTCCTCGCTCATGAGGCGTTCCAGCTCTTTTTGCAATGATTCGCGTTCTTCACTGCCCGGAGCATAAGCTTTTACCGGTTCGTTTTGAGGAAATTCAAAATAATAAAGTGAATTGTTCATAACAACCTTTTTTTTTAAAATTTGACAATCATTTTTTTACAAATTTAAAATCCTTTTAAACAATTCAAAATGATAAATGTCTTGTTTTTTTGTTAAACATCCCCCGGATAAAAACAGGAAGATAGAAATCCAAAGACCAAAATCCAAAACCAGCCTGTCAGTTGGCAGGCTGGTTTGTAATTTGTGGTTTGCGATTTGGATTATTTTACCAAAATATGTTTAATAACTTATGTTGTTTCTTTTTGTTTTTTATATTTTTGGGCTCAATAAAATAAAAAAATAAAAAATATGAAGAAAATTTTGATTACCGGAGCAGTGGGTCAAATTGGTTCTGAATTGACAATGAAGATCCGTGAAATTTATGGCAACCAAAATGTGGTAGCTTCGACACGTAAAAGCGAGCCAACTGAAGAAATTAGAAGGACAGGCCCGTTTGAGTTTCTTGATGTTACTGACAGAGAAGCCCTGGAAAAAGTTTGTGATAAATATAACATTGACAGTATCATCAACATGGCAGCTATATTGTCTGCCATCGGGGAGCAAAAGCCTATGGTTGCCTGGAATGTGAATATGAACGGCCTTATCAACGTGCTTGAAGTGGCCAGGGAACGCAATATGGAACGCGTACTGGTACCAAGTTCCATCGCTGTGTTTGGTCCCGAAACCCCGCAGGTGGATACCCCACAGGAAACGGTATTGAAACCGACTACCATGTATGGTGTAACCAAAGTTGCCGGCGAATTGCTCGGCGATTATTATGTGAAAAAATACGGCCTTGATGTGCGCGGTCTAAGATACCCGGGTATCATAAGCCACGAAACTTTACCAGGTGGCGGCACAACCGATTATGCCGTTGAAATATTTTACGAAGCCCTGAAAAATAAAAAATATACATGCTTCGTAAAAGAAGACACAAAATTGCCGATGATGTACATGCCCGATTGCATAAAATCTACCGTTGATTTGTTCCAGGCTGATTTTGACACACTCAAACACCAC
>JBNJGX010000334.1:0-2878 GCA_051748025.1 Bacteroidota bacterium | reverse complement strand
CAGCATTCTTTTGAGCTCAAAGTATGTTACATGGGCAAGCCGGCGGAAGTTTATTACATTTCCTTTTTCCCACAATATTACCGGATTTTTAAATTTACTCCCCATAATTTTACCTTAAAAGCATAAAGTTTTAACCGTTAAAACCACTCCACAAATCAAGTAAACCAAACGATACATTGTTCTGTATTTCAATCTTTTTTTCATGTCCGGCTCCAATGCTGCATTTATGCGAATAAACAGCACTGCATGCACAATAAAACCCAAACCAAAAACCAACAGTTGAAACGTATCAATCACATGTTGAAAGAACAACACAACCCAGTAAAGATGTGCAATAACAAAAATCAGGAAAGAAACGTTTTTGGTGTTATGAATCCCCCATTTGACGGTACTTGTTTTTATTTCATTCATTTTATCAACCTCATAATCTATGATTTCATGATGAAGATGGCCGGCAGAAATCAGCAAAGCAAAGTAAAATGATATTAAAACAGATATTTCCGAAAGGGGAGAAAAAAACATATAAGCGAAATTGAATTGCACAACAGCCACCAGGAAATGGATTACAGTTCCAATGACAGGAAGGTGTTTGCCAAAACCGGGAGTGCTATACATGAGCCACAATGCAAAAACCATAAAATGCAGTGGTAAAGCATCAGGATTCATCCACCAGCACATAGCAAAAGAAACCAAATAAAATACAATGGTAAAAATTAGGTAAAAAGACTTTGAAAAATGCAGTTGCGCATTCAATCGTTGGTTCTGCTTATCATGGGAATACCCAAGCCATGAGTTTGCCGTATATACAGACAACATGAGTAGATAAGAAACCACTGAAAGCAACAGCAAGCTTCCCCATTCAACATCGCCTTTGTCAGAAACAGCAAAAACAGCCCCCACAAGTATAAATCCGGTCATCAACATGACTTCTGCCATCCTAAGGGCTTTTATAATTCTTCCAAATGCCATCATACAATATACCTCTTAGCTATTTCATTTTATTCTAATTAATGATTGATAAATTTAATGCTGCATGTGCCAAAATATCACTTTATAAAGTTAAAAATCCAAAATAAGGTTTTAGGGGTTAGGTTTTAGGGGTTAGGTTATGAGATATCTTAACCCCATAAAACCTATTACCTAAACCCTAAGTCCTTATTTTTAATTTTCTTACTGTGTTCAATCTCAAAGATAGTTGATTTTTCCAAATGCTGTCATATAATGTTAGTATTATACCCCTTCATCATTAACCTGAAAAATAACATACGTATTGTTTTCTTCAATCATTTTTAAGTTTTTCATGGCATTGATTTCTTTCAGGGTTTTATCTTGCTCATCCAACACCATATTTTTATAAAAAATAACGTGTGTCATGCCGGCCTCAACCAATTCCTGTAAAGCATTTGCTTTTGGCAAACTGTCAATGTGCTGCTGGATGTCAATTCTGGATTTGGGGAAATACCCGTGTACCCCGTTAAACATATTCCGATTGTAATAGGTCTGATGATTCATGTAAAACAGCTCCCTGTTGTATGTTAACATTCCCAGCTCACTACCAAAAATCCGGTTTGAAGGCAGGCACAATATAACACTGTTTTTATCAGTCTTATGCTTGACAGTCTGTATCCATCGCTCCTCGGGTTTCAAATGACTTGCTTTAAAGCCATCAGCCAGCTCAACGTTTACTTTCGCATGTACTTGACTTTTTACATCTTGATAATTTGAAAGCGGGAAAGGACAAGGTACATTCTCCAACAGGTGTATGATTAATATGGCACCCAAAATTAACAATTGCTTTGTTTTCCCCATATTGGCCAGTGATTTATTCAATCCCAATGCCACAATTACCGAAAGTGCCAAAACAGATATCAAATACCCCCTGTAAGTAATCCGGACAATTTGCAACAAAAATACATGAGAACTCAATATTTTGAAAGCATACGTTGATAACAGCAAACCCAAGATGAAAACAATCACCCATGGTAAAAATTTCCGGAAATATTTTACCATGTAAAACACTCCAAGGCTCATAAACAAGGTGCCAATAAAGGCAGATTTGCGAATATCAAAAAATGAAAACATCACCGCGAAAGGCTTAAAATCTGACGGGAATACCAGGTTGTTTGGCATCACACCAAAAAAATCAGAAATTTTCAGATAAGAAAATGCAGCTATATTGTTCCATTTACCATAATCGGGTAAATAAAAATCCACAAACCGCTGTGAATGGAAATACATCAGAACAAACGGAATAACAATAATGACATAAATACAAATTAACATTAAGACGTTTTTCAATGCTTGCACATTAACACGCTTAAAATAATCGTGAGCATGCACAAAAAACACCAGGAATACCACAAATCCATACACAAATACATAAAAAGAAAAATACAGTTGAACAGCCGACAAGGCGGTAGCGAATAATAAATAACGCCTCTTTTTGTTTTCTTTGTAGCGCATCAAAAAAACAACCGCCACTACTGTAAAAAAATAAAACAACACATGAGCATCATCAAGATTAACAAAGGCAAAATTTGTGCATGCAAAAAGGAAACCGCCCAGGATGGAAACGCCCCATTTTTTTGTGTAATGATATACCAACAAAAAAACGCCAAAACTATTGAGAGTGAATATCGTAACGACAAAAAAGTACCAACTGGTAACATCACTACACCCCAGCATTTTAAACACATTAAACAAGGACAATAACCCCACTGCGCTTTCACCAAATTGAAGTATATTGCTTGCAGGATATAAGGAGGATGTCACTGTATTGCCTGAAAAAAAAGCACCCAGCAAATTAGAAAAATAATTGCTTGAAGAAATTGTTAAAAGTGTATCGCAGGTACCACCAATGGTATTATTCATTGGAAAC
>JBNJGX010000333.1:0-2882 GCA_051748025.1 Bacteroidota bacterium | reverse complement strand
TTGTTATTATATAAAACCTATTTTAAATCTAAAAACACTCATTATCAGTATTATATAACTTTCTAAACGAAATTTTAATACTGATAATGAGTGTTTTATAAAATAGTGGTGAGTAAAAGTATAAATATCAAAACCATAATATTTTATATTTTTGATTGACTGCAAATGATATTGAGTTTATAGATCAGAGAAAATTTGAAAAAATGATAAAGCATATTCACCCCATAAGATTTTAAATCCGTATGGATAATCATACATTAAACCGTATTCGAGAGGAAAAGGATGATGCTGTTGATTTTAATCTCATTTTTCATAAAATAAAGAAAAACTGGTATTTTTTTCTCATAACCCTTATCGTTGCAATCGGTACAGCATACTTATTCAATCAATACAGTAATCCGCTTTATGAGGTAAGCACTACCGTTTTGATAAAAAACAGCAGTAACGGCCCTTCTACGAACAGGCTGATTGGCTTAAATCTCTCAGGAGGATATCAGAATATTGAGAATGAAATAGCGCTACTTCGCTCGTATAAATTAGCTAAAAGAACAACAAAATCCATCGGCTTCGAAGTCTCTTATTATCAGGAGAAAAATTTTATCCGAAAAGAAGTCTACGGCGATGATGTTTATTTTAATGTTGAATTTGATTCCACTCATCCACAATTGGCAGGAGTACCATTTGAAGTAAAACCTCTTTCTGACAGCGCCTATCAATTAAGAACAGAATCCATCAATTTTGTAACTTACCGTTATGATAATGAAGAAGAAACAAAACATGAGATAAGCTATTCAATAGATACAACACATGCTTTTAACCAATGGCTTACAACGCCTTATTTCAGATTTAAATTGAATCCCAATCCCAGCTTATCTCGGATAGAAAGCCGTGAATATGATTTTGAATTTGTATTCAACACGTATTCAGGGCTTATAAAAAGATACAGAGGAATAAGGGTAGAACCCCTAAACCGTGAGTCTTCCGTGATTAGCATCTCAATGCGTGATGCCAATATTAAAAAAGCGGAAGCGTTTCTCAATCAATTAACCAAAATGTATCTGGCATATGATCTTGAAAACAAGAATAAAACAACGCGACAAACCATTGATTTTATTGAAGAGCAGTTAGAGCAGATGCAGGATACGCTAAAAAAGACCGAGGAACTGGTAGGGAAATACCGGAAAAAAGCGGAAATTCTTGATATTGATCGTCAAACCCAGACTTATCTTGAAGAAATTTCTAAAATGCAATCGGAGTATGCCCGGTGGAAAACCAAAAAGGATATTTACGGGTATGCCAGGAAATATCTTAAGCAGACTGACAGCGAAAGCCATCCTCATCAGTTTTTACCCGGTGCTTTAGGAATTGAAGACCCTGTTTATATAGGTCTGTTGCAGCGCTTACATCAACTTCATGCTGAGCTAACAGAACTCCGTTTCAACAGCAAACAGGAGCATGTGTTGCTCCAAAAAAAGCAGAGGCAAATTGAATCAACTAAACGATCAATTGCAGAGAACCTGAACAGCAACATAGCTGTAATGGAAATTTCGATGCGAAATATAGATAAGAATATTGATAGCTTGTTTCGGCGAATGAATAAGCTCCCTAAGGCACAGCGGGAATTGTATGCTATCGAAAAACAATTCAGGCTTCTGGATAATACCTATACGTGGTTGTTGCAGCGCCGAAGTGATGCTCAGATTACGAAAGCAAGCAATTTACCTGATAATGAAATCATTGACAGGGCAGATGAAAATAATATAGAAAAGGTTTTTCCAAAAAATATATTAAACTATGCCGTTGCGCTTATTGTAGCGTTGTTATTGCCATTAGCCTTTATTTTTGGAAAGGATTATCTGAATGATAAAATAACCGATAGAGAACATCTGCAACCTTTACTGGAAAAGGCTTCCGTTATAGGTGAAATTATTAATAACCGCTATCCGGAAAACCTGGTAGTCAGGAATCATCCAAAATCTGCCATTGCAGAAACGTTCAGAAAAGTTCGTACCCAGCTTGAGTTTGTGGTGCGTTCTCAGCAAAAAGCGGTTATTTTGGTGTCTTCTCATTTTCCAGGCGAAGGCAAAACGTTTATCTCAGAAAACCTCGCCTTATCATATGCTTTATATGGTAAAAAAACAGTCTTATTAGGTTTTGACCTCAGAAAACCAAAAATTTACGGAGACTTTAACATAAATAATCTGAAAGGACTTTCAACTTATCTATCTAATAAAAACAGTCTGGAGGAAGTGATTCAACATACAGACATGCGTAATTTTGATCTCATCATGGCTGGCCCTGTTCCTCCAAATCCTGCCGAGTTGATAGCATCTGAGAAAACTTTTCAGTTAATGAAAGTTTTACGACAGGAATATGATTATATTATTATCGACACGCCCCCGGTAGGGTTGGTTACTGATGCCATGTTGCTTTTAAAACACGCTGATTCAAGTATATTTGTAGGGAGAAGCGATTTTTCGCGTGCAAAACTTTTTGCTCAAACCGTAAATGAAATTACAGACCAAAATATTCCAAATGTACATGTTGTTATTAATGATGTGAATTCTACAGTTGAAGGAAAATACAGCAAATACGGATATGGGTATTATTCTGATGATTTTGAAACAGAAAAACCTTCATTCTGGAAAAAGCTTATGGAAAAATAAATGTGTTCATTCCCGGAAAATGTCAATGTGATTTATCTTAGCCCGGTTTTATGAAAGGCTTTTATGAGTGCGTTTAGTTTATAACAGGAACGCATCTGGTAAACATGAACATCCGTTTCTCCCTATAAAAATACTACCTTTGTGCTGATTTAAGCGGGCATTATGAAGGTTTTTGTTGATGAAAGCGCAGGATTTTGTTTTGGGGTAGTAAAGGCT
>JBNJGX010000332.1:0-2892 GCA_051748025.1 Bacteroidota bacterium | reverse complement strand
TTTTTTTATACCCCGGTTTATTGGCGTTGGGATCGCGTGTGTTTTGTTTTTGTTCTTTTATTTTGTTTGTTGTGTTCATCAATTATGCCTCATTTAATCTGTAAACGGTTTGTATCACTTCTGTTGCTTGCTCAAAAGATATTGCGTTAGCCGGGAGCCCGATGCTTTTTAATATTTGCTTCATGTCCGGTTTTTCGGCTTGTATATCTTTAAGGTATTGAGTCATATCTTTTTTCACCGGTTCAGGCAGCGTTTGTTTTTTATCTTCGGAAAGGGTTACAGCAAGCCTCAGGATATCCAGTCTGTGCTTTCTTATGTTTTTTGAATCCACGTTTTCACCGGCTTCTTTTTGCTTTTTTAAGTCGAGGTAGGCACGTGCCTTCAGGCATATAAGGGTTGGTGTGCTTGCCAGGTGGATGCCCTCATTTTCCAGGCTGTTTTCTATGGTGAATTCATAATACCCGTCATCCATCAAAATGGCTGATAAGCTGGATAATTCTCCTTCCGCCGGTAATGGAGTGAGCTCAGTATCTTCATATAAGCCCTTGAGGTCTGGCTTTCGGGCAAAAAATTCGAGTTGAGCAGGGAAATATTTATTCCCGGGTTTGGTAAACCGGTAGAAAATGGCTTTTCCTTCCCCTTTTTCCTTTATCTCATACTTCCCTTCTTTAATGAATTCCCAAAATTTACCAATAAAGGAATCATTAATTGCTTCCACCACAAGGATTATATCCAGGTCTTTGGTTGCCCTGAAATTTAATCCGGCATCATTCATCAGCCAGTCGCATGCTGCACCCCCTATCAACACGTAAGAGCCTGTATAATCTTTAAAATACTCCCTGAATATTTCTATTCCATTTACCATATATACGTTTTAAGCATTTGTTCCAGAGCCATCTGTATGCGTTCGTCCATATTGTTTTTTAAACTAAGGTAAAGAGAAAGCGGGTCCACATATTTCTCTTTTGCTAAGTGAGCGGGATTGTACTTCCACACTTCCAGACAATATTTTCCTTCATCTGCATTGAGGTTTTCCAGTTGATTTTCTCTCTGCAATTTGTAAAAGCTATCTTTAGGTATTGCATAATAATTCCGGTTTTGCTCCGCTATATTCGTATAAGCTGCCAAAGCATTCTCATTTGATTGAAGCAAATGCGTATTGGCAGGCAATTCATCTACAAATGCCTGTTTATATACCGGGTTTACGAGTAAATTTTCAGCTTCATTCCACAGCACTTTTTTATCTTTTTCAAAATAAAGATACTTTTCTTTTGTGCCTTTCATTTCACATAAATGGTTATATTTCAGATTATTGGCTGCTTTAGTTATTGCCATAGCCGTATAATCAAACTTGTGAGCCAGTTCTTTCAAAGCATAATCTTCTAATTGCACATCGCTGTGCAACAGGTTGTAAAGGAGAATAAGCTGTGCAGAAGGCAACAACTTATTGTCCGTTTTGTAAGATACTTTATAGGTTTCTTTCAAATCTGTCAAAAGTTCCGGTAAAAACAGTTGTTTGCCGGGCACAATGAAATTGATTCTCTTATTAATTAGTGTTCTCCTTGCTGTAGAACTGATATCCTCAAGCACTATAATTACCGGGGAATTGAAAAAAGTAAGGAGATGCTGCCATTGCTTTTCAATCTGTTTTATTTCTGTATTTAAATCTTTTGCACAGACTAACACAACTCCCCTGGTCAGAATAGAAGCCCGGTATATGTCAAACATATTCCTTAAATACAATGGCATTGAAGTGGTTTCTCTGCTTCTTACTTTTTGTATTGTCGGATCAATATCCAACACTTTTTTTATGTACGCTTTTAGTTTTTCCATTTGCTGATAAACTTAAAAATAATAATAAACTGACAGGTTTATTGTGCAAAAATAAGTTTATTAATTTAATTATCAAAATATAATCATAGCCCCAATTCATTTAGATATTTGTCCATCTCTTTCCGCACCGCCGAAAGTTCCTTTTCCAGATCATTGATTTCTTTTTTTACCCCGGGGATATCCACTTCTTCCTCTTCTTCAAAGGTATCCACATACCGCGGGATGTTAAGGTTAAACTCGTTTTCCCTGATCTCCTCTGATGTAGCCCGGTAAGCATACTTGTCCACGGTTTTAAAATCTTTGTATGTCTGAATGATTTTCTGAATATGTTCACTGCCCAGGCGATTTTGCCGTGTTCCTTCCAGATATTCACGGCTGGCATCAATGAACAATACATCTTCGGTTGTTTTTCCTTTGTTAAAAACCATGATGGAGGTGGGGATGCCTGTTCCGTAGAACAGCTTAGCCGGCAGCCCGACAACAGCTTCCAGTTGGTTTTCTTCAATTAGTTTTTGCCTTATTTTGCCTTCGGCACTGCCTCTGAACAAAACACCGTGCGGAACAATCACGCCGACTTTTCCGCTGTCTTTTACAGCGCTTTCAATCATGTGGCTGATAAAAGCATAGTCGCCGGTTTTTTTTGGTGGCACACCTCGCCAGTAGCGGTTAAACCGGTCTTTGGAGGCACTTTCAGCACCCCATTTCTCCAGGGAAAACGGAGGATTGGCAACCACAACATCATATTTGGCGAGCTTATCACCTTCTACAAATTTGGGATTATTCAGTGTATCTCCCCATGCAATCTGAGCATTGTCTTTGCCGTGCAGCAACATATTCATTTTGCATAATGCCCATGTGCTGCCATTGCTTTCCTGTCCATACAGGGAATAATCGTTTGAATCCACTTCATTTCCGACGCGAATCAATAAAGAACCGGAACCACAAGCCGGGTCATAAATCCTGTTTCCGGATTGCGGTTCCATAAGTTTAGCAAGCAAAACAGATACTTCGCCGGGAGTGTAAAACTCTCCGCCTTTTTTTCCTGCATCACTGGCAAAA
>JBNJGX010000331.1:0-2897 GCA_051748025.1 Bacteroidota bacterium | reverse complement strand
TTCGGCTTAATCCTTGTCATAGGTTTGCCTTTGATATCAAACTTGCAACACAAAAAGCAAGGCAATCAAAACAACACACTGACAACCCGTGAAACGGATTACCGGCAAACCGGCCTGAACACCCCTTCATCCTGGAATCCCGGGGATGTAACTGACCAATTGGATACGCTGATCAAGGCATTACACAACGCCGAATTTAAGGAAAAATCCACCGGGAGGCTCAATCACCTGCATCAACAACTGGAAGAGCTAAAATCAGACATCAACGACATCAATGAAACCCACCAACAATGGCTTGACAAATTGAAAGCCGTTCCCAATCTGCCGGATGCAGCAAAAAGTGATTTCAGCAGCATGTACTGGTTTTTGAAAAACATCCTGGCATGGCAACATGCCCATACCAAACACACCAAAATGCAGGCGGAACGGGCACAAATTGAAAAAGACCAAAGCATACTCCTGGAAAAATGCAATGAAATATTTTCAGGTTTGCAGCTTGAACATGCCGGAGATGCTGCCGAAGCCAACGGCCTGTTCAAAACAATCAAAACCGAAGAAGACAAACGCCACCGGGCAGAACAACAGCAACAGGAAAAAAACAAAATCATCGAACAGGAACGTAAACGACTGGTATCATCTCAGAATAAACACAATGAAATTTTCAACAGGCTGCACATTGATACCGGGGACATGCATGCGCTGCAACAATTAACAGACCAAAAGCCCGCTTACGATGAGATCAGCAAAGAAGCCTTTGCCGCCCAAAAAAAGTACGATGAAACACTCCAGAACATGAAGCAGCATTCGCTGTATGAGGAGCACAAGGAAGACATCACATCACTGAAACCGGATGA
Organism: Bacteroidota bacterium; assembly: GCA_051748025.1. Lineage (GTDB taxonomy): Bacteria > Bacteroidota > Bacteroidia > Bacteroidales > ML635J-15 > JAQIBY01. Next base: position 2,043 of record JBNJGX010000331.1, on the reverse strand, counting down.
AATTGAAGAACATATCCGTGAGCAACAGGAAATCAGCGAAAAACGGGAAGATTACAGCAAACAAATATACGAAATTGAGCTAGAAATAAAGCAAAAAAAAGAAGGACAGGAACTTGAAAAACTGCTTAGTCAAAAAGAAGAAGCAAGCAGAAAGTTAGAAGCACTGTACGAAAGCAACATGGCCTCCATTACCGGCAACATGGTGATTGAAACATTAAAACAAACACACCGTGAGAAAAACCAACCGGAAGTGTTGAAGCGGGGCGGAAGCCTGTTTAATAAGATCACCAATGGCAGGTATGAGTTATTGATTGAAGACAGCACACGTGATAGCCAAAAACCGGTTTTCAAGGCCAGGGACACTGTGTTAAACACCGGCCTGCATTTATCAGAATTGTCCACCGGCACACGCGTACAACTGATCCTGGCTGTCAGACTGGCTTTCATCGAACAAACCGAACAAGGTGTAAAATTGCCATTACTGGCAGATGAGCTCCTCGCCAACAGCGACGATATCAGGGCAAAAGCCATCATTGACACCCTGATTACCATCAGCAAAGAAGGCCGGCAGGTATTTTATTTCACCGCCCAGGCTGATGAAGCATTCAAATGGGAATCCATACTTAACGAACAATCCGGCATCTCCTTCAAATCCATCCCACTTGATAAAGGAAACACAGAGATCCAGTCTTTTTCAGGCACAGAAAAACCGGACTCTCTGGATTTGATACACAACATTCCCCCACCAAATGGAAAAAGCCACAGTATGTATGCCCGGGATATCAATCCGCCGGATTTTGACCTGTTAAGCGATACCACAGACAAGCTCCACCTCTGGTATATTATCGACGATGTAAATTTGCTCTATAACTGCCTGATAAAGGGCATAAATTACTGGGGACAGTTAAAGAGTTATTTTGATTACAACGGAACCATACCCGGCATGGAGAATCATACCGGAAAAGCCCTGAATGATAAAATTACAATCATTAAAAAATTCCTTGAATCATACCGAACCGGACGCCCCAAACCCATTGACAGGAGCACATTGATAGATTCAGGGGCCATCAGTGATACATTTATTAATGAAGTGGATGACCTGCTGAAATCCCTGAACGGGAACCCTGAAAAACTAATCGAAGCACTTAAAGCGGGGCAGGTTGCCAAATTCCGCACCAAAAACACTGATGAATTGAACGCTTACCTGGAAGAAAACGGCTACATTGACAATACCGAACCTTTTACCGTTGATGAGATAAAAATACAGCTTGAAGCCGTGATTTCAAACCTGGATATTTCAAAAGGGGAAGTTGAAACATTGGTTAACAGGTTAATTGAAAAACACTAAAGATTCCCGGAAACCAGAAGCTGTTGTCAGAATTCTTATTTTTATTTTGAGGGCGTGCCCCCTTTTTGGTGACACTAAAATCAACGTTCCCAAAGTTCAGAACTTGGAATAGTTGATAAAGCCAGACATTTCTTAACATTTTACTCAGCACATTGAGTAAATGGTTGGGTTTTAGTGAGTGTTTTTGTGTCAATAGAGTCAGTGTTTAGTTCATAATGTTCAAGATTAAGGTGTCATGCTGAGCTTGCCGAAGTGCGTGTGAAAATTTTAAACCGCAGCCTACTAACGTATTCGAGGATTTAAAATTTGAGCTACAACACAGCAATATTCTCCCCCCATACATACCCCTCTGCAAACCTGGGGCTTGTACAAAACCCATTTTTGTAAGCTGTTAATATGTACGTGTAACCGTTAGAAATAGCATACTCAAAGCCAGTCATGCAGCTATATTCAAAATATTACCATGAATTATCATATTGTTAATTACTTGTTAATAAAAAAATTTGGTGGTTGAATGCGAATGGCTTATATTTGGAAGTGTAAAATCAATACTGCATATATCATGAAAAAATCACAATCGACATTTAACCAACAGGGGGGGGGTAACCGCCTTGATTCCAGCACTTTGTGTAGTTGTGTTCATTTTTGTTTTTAATAACAATAACATTTATGCCCAGGGGCAGGGAGGCCCGCCC
>JBNJGX010000330.1:0-2899 GCA_051748025.1 Bacteroidota bacterium | reverse complement strand
AGTACCCATGTCAGTATATTGCCTTTTTGTGGGGATGGTGGATGTCCATACACAAGTACTGTTCTTACAATGGCTGCTGTTACGGGTGAGTTTAGCAGGTACGCTTCGGCCATTTTTTTGCACTCCCCGTAATAATTCACGGGTGATGGTTGGTCTTCTTCGTAGTACCGGCCTTTTTTCCCATCGAAAACAAAGTCGGAACTCAGGTGGACAAGATGGATGCCTTTTTTATAGCAGGCATCAGCCATGTTCTTAACGGCTTCGTAATTGGTTCTATAGCACTCTGCTTTGTTTTGCTGGCAATAATCCACTTTTGAAATGGCCGCTGTATTGATCAAAACATCCGGGTTATACACATCCAGGAAATAATTCAGCTTCACTTCATCATTGATGTCAAGGTATTCAAATGGCTTATAGCCGGAATAGGGTCTTTGTTTTGCAGTAGCAATTATTTCAACATCCGGGAGAAAATCATCAGCCTGCTTAAGTATGTGATGTCCAAGTAGTCCGTTGCAACCTGTAAGTAAGATTTTCATGTTGTACACATCAATTTTTTCAGTTCGGCTATTTCATCTTGTTTGCCCAATACGAAAATGTGATCATCAGAAGAAAGTTGTACTTCAGGCCCCGGATTTACCAGGTAAGTCCCATCTTTACGGCGGATCCCAATAATGTTAGCACCGGTACTTTGCCTGATTCGGAGTTCTCCGATGGTTTTTTTCTCATGATCATCAATCATATCACAGCAGGAAATTTCTTCAAGGTTGGTTTCACTTACTGCCTGTAGCAGGACGAAATCCATAAATTCCACAATATCCGGTTGAGCCACAAGTTTGGCCATACGCTGTCCACCTGTTTTTGATGGCATGATAACATTGGTAGCGCCGGCCCTTTTGAGTTTTACATCAGAATTCTCATCTGATGCCCGTGCTATAATCTTCAAACCCGGGTTAATTTCACGGGCACTAAGCACAACAAACAGATTGTCTGCATCAACCGGCAGGGCAGCAATCAGGGCTTTAGCCCTTTCAATGCCTGCTGCATGAAGCACATCATCTTTTGTGGCGTCGCCATGCACGTAAAGCAGGTCTGTTTCGTCACGGAGCATTGTAATAACGCGTTCGTCCTTTTCTATGATCACAATTTTTTTACCGTGGGAAACCAGGTCTTCAACAGTTTGGCGGCCATTACGTCCATATCCCACAACAATAACATGATCTGCCAGGTTTTTGATTCTTTTTTCCACTTTTTTTTGTTTAAAATAGTTTGTAAAAATGCCACTTACAATATAACGGGTAAAGTTTGAAATTACAAAAGCATAAATTGAAAAACTTACCAGAATAAGTATGATCGTAAATATTTTTCCGGTTGGTGATAAAGTAGTTACTTCACGAAAACCCACAGTTGCCACTGTAATAATTGTCATATACAGTGCTTCAAGTAAGGGCAAATGTTCGATGATCATATACCCCAATATTCCCATGAGAATAATAACTATCAGAATACTTAATGCAATAAAAATACCCCTTAAACTATCATTAGAGGTATTTGATGATTTATTTTCTTTCATCATGGGCAGGCATTGTTATAATTTTTTGTCCGATGTTGCAAAATAAACATTTTTTTTCGATACAGTAGCGATTTTTGAGTTGAATAAGTGCTTGTGAATCCAACGCATTGGATGCATTTATTCCGAGTTTGTCCCATTCACGGATGATGCGGTTGTTTTCAGGGGGTAAGGCTTCAAGCAAACTGATGGCAGTGTCGGCATATTGTTGTTCATCCCGCATTCTGGCATACAAAAACAAAAACGGGATGACAGCGTTTATAATCAGGCTGTTAACGGCCATTTTTCCGGGTTTCTTTTTCCGTTTCGGGCTTATTTGACCGAAACGGTAATGTGTATCCCAATATGTCGAAGCGGATTTTATGAACAGGGACATAAGTTGATTAATTTCTTTGGCTTCTACCACTTTACTGAACAGGTTTTCTTCTTCGTACATAAGTTTGGATAGCTGAGCCAGCCTGATGCCGGGAAAGTTTACCGGTCTCATGCGGGAAAATTTCCAGAGTTGCGGGTTAATGTTGTTCAACCTGTACTTTTTTTGTAAAAATTTGTATTCCTGTTTTAGCCGGGTAAAATAGTCATCATTCAGTTCTCCTTGTAATAAACCGGCTTGTCCGAAAAGCAAAGCTTCAATTTGATGAAGGTCATGGCGGTGTTTTGCCAAAATTTTCCAGTTGAGGCTTCGGCCAAGCATTTCAAAGGGAACCTGGTTAACTTTAAATCCGAAATGTTTGAACAAAACCTGGTAAAATGCCGTGTCAATATCCATACGTTCTTTTTGCAGGCGTTTTTCAATGTCTGAAGCTTTATCCCGGAGTCGTTCCACGGCAATTGATTGCAGCCAGATGATAATTTCTGTCGGGTTTATTTTATGGATGTCCTGATGACATGGAATACCGGAAATATTTTGTATAAGTTTCTGATATTGATCAAAAGCAGAACCGGGATATTCCATTTTCCATGTTTCGGGTATCCGCCCTGATTGTGTGCGTGCTTTTTTGTCATTTTCGGCCACCACATGAAGGATAACATTGTTATAAGCGGGATCTTTATGATGATGGTGTGTAAACCACTCAGAGCCTTTTTTATGTATTTCCACATTGCCGGCCCAGGTAGTACCACCGGTTTTTATTTTCGCATTGAAAAAGTCTGGCCCGGCATCGTGGTTATGTATGCCTGTATCCTGCACTTCAAAATCTTTTTGCGATGCAGTGCGGGTAAGGTTTGTCCATTTGCGTGTTTTCCAGATAAAGTGTAAAAAATCTTCACCCATGGCTGATTTTTTGTTTCTTTACCAAATATAGTGTTTAAGATTGTACTTTCCAAATAATG
>JBNJGX010000329.1:0-2907 GCA_051748025.1 Bacteroidota bacterium | reverse complement strand
ACGGGACAGTACCATGGGCCACAGGGATAATATATCGGGACACAAATTTCGGGAACCACTGTCATTGATTCAACACCAACATTAAAGGTAAGGGCTTCAAAGACAAAATCAAATGCAATACTGTCGTAGGTATGATTTCTGAATTCATTCTCCATGCTGAAAGAAGGAATTACATCCATGAAATCATAATGACAAGGATAATCAATCCGCACTTCCTCCCCTGGCTTATAATTAATTATGGAATCGTAATCTTCATGCAATACAGCTCCGTTTGACGGGTTTATTATCCGGTAATCAATTTTAGTCGGAAAATCCAGTTTGCCATACATTTCCGGGGTAAGGGTTAAATGTTGTTTATTATGCAACCCAAGGCTGAATCCGGCTTCCATCAGCGTGTAGTTAAGATAAAACGGCCCTGATGACCATGAATTGCTGAGGTTTGCAAAGAATGCAGATACATAAGGGATATTTAGAGCTCCAATGAAAGTGGGAATTGAAAAATACATGTTCAAATATTCCGTAGAATTGAGATAATGAAGTGTTTCACCGCTAATGTATGTGTCGGAATTGGGCCCTGTGTTACTTGGTAAATCCAAGGTCAAATTCATAACGCCCCAGGGGTCTGTATAAGTATATGGGAAAATGGGACTGGACTGATAAATTGCCCCGTCAAGCAAGGATAAGCCACCTGAACTGCTTAGCTCAATAAGATTATAAGTGTTGTTTGGCATGTCAATATCAAAAATATCAAAATCGGTACAGCCAAAGGCACACAATTCAGCACTCATGTCAAAACCAATACTCATTTCAAGCCATAGGCTGGCACTTATTTCATAAGGTGAGGGTTCAATCTCTGAAGATGGTTCAATTGGATACCAGTCTGTTTCAAAAACAATCTCATCGCCTGCCTGAAAAGATTCTACTGAGGGGTGTGTTATGTTCATATCAGCATCATAATCAATTGAAACCGTTTCGGTACCAAAGTTTATACTGATGCCTGAACCAATTTCACCCCATGTGCCGGCACTTACTTCAGCACCAAAGCTCTCGCCGGCAATACTGGTAATATCACCAAAAGTTCCGCTTTGATTCCAGTCAAATCCAAAAAACTGATTATCAATATCTATGATGCCACCTGTTCCTGGTTGCCATAGGTTCTGATTATCAGTTTCATATGTTGTATTGTAGGTGGCAGTGTTGGTTTGTCCAAATACTGTCCCGCTGATAATTAGCAATAGAAGAATGTAAAAGGTTTTCTGATGTCTCATGACCTGTCAAATTTTACGGTGCGGAAACTTTCTGTAATTACTTTTCTTAAAAGCTTATCAAACCCTTTGGGATAATTAGCCTGCAGGAAAACGGTCTTGTCATAGTTGCCCGTGAAAAACATGAGGCGGTAAACCTCAACCCCATCCACCGTAAATTCAACAATGAACAGTTTGGCATGTGCACCATTATATGTTTTTAAATCTTCCTGAAGCACAAGTTTGGCGCTGTCTCCTGTGAGTTGTTCCGGTCTGATACTATCTTGTGTTAACATAAAGGGGGCATCATTGCGCTCAAAAGCCACAATGCTTGATGCCGTTCCTGTGTGCATATAACCGCTAACTGCCCCATTGCTGAACTCATTAAAGTGCTTAGGAAGCCTTATGCTTATGGACGTATTCTTAAATTTGCTTTCTGTTTCCTTTAGATCGCTTCTTACAAAATCTGAATATGGCAGGGTATCATTATTGGCTTGTTGTGCTAATACTGTTTCTATATTAATGAGCATACCAAGCAAAACAAACAAAATAAGGATGCCTGATTTTTGATTTGTCATAATTTATATGTGTTTATTTAATTTCAATCTTTGCAAACTTTTTGACAAAAGTAATAATATTTTTATTAATTTAAATAAATAATAACTATTTTTGTCAAAAATCTTTTTTACTTAAAAAAGGTAATATAGAGTAATTGTATAATGAGGAATTTTGTAATATAACTTGACATGGAAAAAAAATTATTAATTGTATTTTTTTTGTTATTAGGAAGCCATCAATTTTTATTTGCCGATAATTACTACTGGGTAAATGGTGGCGGAGATTGGACTGATTTTGAAAACCATTGGGCAAAATACTCAGGTGATACCACTGATATGCATATAAACCTTCCTGGTCCCGGTGATGATGTGTTTTTTGATGCCAATTCCTTTTCTGATCCGGATGAACTTGTAGCACTGGATACCAGTTTTGTCAGCGTAAAATCGATCAACTGGACTGATGTAAGTAATACACCTGAATTTCTGTCTCAATCATCGGATACCATAGTAATTGAAGATTCCTTTATTTTGAGTAATGATATGGTGTTTAACCATTTTGGATCATTACGTTTCGAAGCACCTGCTTCAACTATAGCCAATTTCCAATCAGCGGGAAAAGAAATCAGGGGAGATGTTTATGTGGATATCCCGGACGGAACCATCCATTTTCTTTCAGGTGTAAATATGCCGCAGAATAATTTTTATCTCCTTGATGGCACACTTAATGCCCACAATGAGGAGTTGCGGTTTAAAGCATTTAACGGAGATGAAAATATGCCGGAAGTGATCAGCGGAACCCCTTCCATTACAAATGCTGATACTATCAGGTGCAATCAGTCATTTTTCCTGCATGATAATATGGATGTGGCCTCGCTTGATGCCACATTGTTTATGAACTTGCAATCATCTGATTCCAGTTATGTTTCTTTTTCTGATAATTTGACATCACTGGATATAAAAGTTAATGGGAATAAGAAGCTTTACATGGAAGGACCGGTCAAAACAACAGGCCATATGTATTTTGATTTTTCCGGAGAATTATACACAAATGGTTTTGAGATTCAATGTCATGATCTTATTTCAAATACATCCATGGCCAGGACACT
>JBNJGX010000328.1:0-2911 GCA_051748025.1 Bacteroidota bacterium | reverse complement strand
CCTTAAAGCGGGAGCTCTCAATGGGCATGAAATAAGCAAAAACAAAAACCGCTATTATCCAACCCAGTATTGTGAATTCTTTTTTTCTTTCCATTGTTTTGTTTGTTGAGTTTATTGAGTGATTGAGTTAATTGAGTGTGACCCGTTCTAAAAAAAACGTTTACAGATGTTTAATAAATTTCTTTGTCATAATACATTGATTGCCTGATATTTTTAGCAGGTATAATCCTGATTTTAAAGCAGAGATATTAAAATAAAATTTGTCTTTATTGCTTTTCACATTTATACCGGTTTCAAGAACCGTCTTTCCATGTATATCTACAAACTGTAAATTATACGTATCTGCTGCCAGGTCATGTATTGTAATAAATATTTCATTTCGGGCAGGATTGGGATGTAGTACCATAGATGGTGATCTTACTTTTTTGCTGACTGAAGATGACTGATTTATATAAAAACAATGCGGGTCATATTCTCCGATATACGGATGCTTTTCTGTTTTGTTGTTATTATTTTCTGCTTGAATGTAATAACAAACAGAATCACCCTGGATAAATTCAGAAATATCAACAGAAAAATTAGTATCACCATCATTTGTCATTGTAACTTGCTGATATTCCCCATGATTAATTTTATAAAACAATTTGGCGCTTTCTCCCATGTTTTCTGTTGCGGAAAGAGAATAAATGTCTGCTTCAAAAGTGAATGTATCCTGATAAGGTATGGTGTCGAGGTATGGATAATGCACTATTCTAAGCATTTCAAGTTCTGGTACTTCATTGGTTCTGCAATGAAGTGCATCCATGCTCCACCATGATTCATAAGGCACACCGATAATTTCATATCCAGGCATGGCTTGCTGATATGAATCTAGTGCATCAAGATAGCAATCATTTCCAAAATTGGGGTTCATCGGAACAAGTACCTTATCATTTACAATGAGGGAATTTGTATAAGGTTGTCCATTGGGAGTAAAAACCCTGTGAACCTGGTATTTATTCCCATAAGGGCTTGTTTGATTAGTCCAATATTCCGCCATGTTTTCCAGATCTTGATAATTTGAATTATCTGATGGTACTTCCAAAATCATAATTTTATCGGGTGCAAGGAATTTTCCCCAGCAATCTATATGTTGCAGGTAGGAATTTAAGGGATCGGATAAGATGTGATAATTGGTTAAGCCTAAATAATGGTATAAAGAATCATGTACTTGATTTTCAGTCAGGCAGTTGTTTTCATAATACAGTACGTCACATGATGCAGTGGTTCCATATCCGTCTGTCATATAATTTCCGCCTGTATGGACAATTGGCATATCAAAGGATTCGGTGTCAAAAAAATCTGCTATGGCAAGGGGAGCAGCATTATCATAAAAAACATCCCTGTTATATCCAAAATTGGTAATGCCAACAGAGTTATCATTGTATTCAATAAACCATGGTCCATAATCTCTTGTCCAATATGTATCCGCATGATAAAAAATGAATTCAACATTATTGACATTGATACCATAATTAATAAAATTGTTGGTAACTATATCAGCCACACCCTGGTCATCACAAACAACATACAAAGTGGTTTCCTGTGCTAATATAAACAAAAGTAAATCCGGAACTTGAAAATTTCCTATATTATTGGCCTGAACTATCACTCCTTCATTGGGTTCAAATTCAGCTATGCTCCTTGGGTTTTCCGGTGGGGCATTATGAATCTGGAGATCAAAAACAATTAAGTTTTGAGTGATGGTATCGTTTTCTGTATTCTCGTCTTCTTCTGAATTTATATATGCCGTTAAGGTTGTGTTTCCGGCAGAATCAGGCGCCCAGCAAGGAAAATAAACAGATTGGTTTTCTCCTGGTGCGATGCTTTGATTAATGGTAATTTCTTCATGGTATCCGTTATTATCAATTAAACCTACAACAAAAGAGTTTTGGGTTTCCATACCGCAATTTGTATAACTGACCCTTGGGGTTAGGGGGACACCCACATGTGCATAGTAGTCTGTATAATTGATTGTTATTCCTGTTGAGGCCAGGTCATTCGCAACCCCTTCAACTAAAGTGATTGTATCTGAATTAGTATGAGGTGGGGCTCCATACTCATCACCAATTATTGACCAGTAAATATCAAGATCCCCAGTAATATCAGTATCAACAGTTATATTTACGGTAAAAGTCACATCATCATTAACGGGTCCTAACTCTGAACCTCCGGTTGTATCTCCCCAGGTTACGAGAGCTGCTTCGCCTGTTTCACCATTCCAAAATAAAGTATCCTGTTCCCCAATTATGTTAGATGCAGAATTAACAGTTACGCCTATTGGAAAATCCAAAAAAATACCATCAGTCCATTCATAATCAGGACTTGAATGATTATAAGTAAACATCATATCATAAGTATTACCCGGATAATAATACCCAATACAACTTATTTCACTTTCCACTATTTTTGGATCATTTTCAGTCATTTTGGCTTTCTGCCCATCGGGGACATTGCCTGTTTGTGCATGCGAGTATGACATTAAAAAGTAACTTATGACAAATAAAACCCCGTAAAAGTATGTTGTTTTCATAGTTATATTTTTAACTTTCTTACCGTGTAAAATAGCCAAGTTTGTTAATTAATCAAATCAACCGATATTTAAAAATAAATCAGGATTATGTAATAAATCCCCACACCGATAAACAGGATGGAGATTACGCGTCTGAACCAGATCTCAAAGTTTTTCAGGCTGTTATACACTTTTCCCACGCCGGAAACGGTATAGGCAATCAGCCAGGCAAAGATAATAACCGGGATTCCGGTGGCCAGGGCAAACACTACCGGCAGATACAATCCCGAAGCGCTTGTTACGGTCATCGGAATGAGCATGCCGAAATACAATACCCCGCTGTAGGGGCAGAATGCCAGG
>JBNJGX010000327.1:0-2918 GCA_051748025.1 Bacteroidota bacterium | reverse complement strand
CCAGACACTGCGCACTTTCCATGGTAAAATTGTTAACCGCTGGGGACGTACAATCTATGAATGGGATAATTATGAAGATGAAGAAGCCGGATGGGATGGGAAACTCAGCGGAGGCAACCATGCATCCACCGGCGTATATTACTACATCATCAAAGCCGAAGGTATAGATGGATATGAATATGATCTCCAGGGGCCATTACATTTAATTTCGGATAAATAATACATAAAATCAGACAAGCGCTTTTTAAAAGCGCTTGTCTGATTTTACTATGAAAAACAAGAAATTAATTTCATTTTCTTCTTTAAATATTCAAAATAAATTAGATACTTTCTGAAAATTTAATAACAATCATTGATTAATATTCTATCCATAAGTAAATAAATTCAACAATTATTACTATTTTTGAATTTGTAAAAACTAAAACAATTTATTCATAAACATATAAAAGTTTTAAAAAGATGACAGACAAAAAACGTGTTTACACATTTGGAAACAAAGAAGCAGAAGGCAGAACAGATATGAAAAACCTGCTTGGTGGCAAAGGTGCAAACCTGGCAGAGATGAGCCTGATAGGCGTACCGGTCCCCCCTGGTTTTACCATTACCACAGATGCGTGCATCGAATATAACAAAATCGGGAAACAAAAGACCATCGAATTGCTTCAGGATGATGTGAGAAAAGCCATAAAAGGAATTGAAAATATTACCGGTACAGAATTTGGCAGCAACGAAAATCCGTTGCTGGTATCAGTTCGGTCAGGTGCAAGGGTATCAATGCCGGGAATGATGGATACCGTGCTTAACCTGGGATTGAATGAAGACGCTGTGGAAGGACTGATAAAAAAGACCAACAATCCACGTTTTGCCTGGGATTCATATCGTCGCTTTATACAAATGTACGGCGATGTGGTTATGGGATTAAAACCATCATCGAAAGAGGAAATTGACCCCTTTGAAGAAATCATTGAAGCCGTAAAAGAAGAAAAAAATGTAGAGCTTGACACCCAACTGGAGGTTGATGACCTGAAAGAACTGGTTGATCGTTTCAAAAAAGCGGTAAAAGACAATACCGGTAAAATATTTCCAACTGACCCTTGGCAACAACTATGGGGCGCTATCATTGCTGTGTTTGACAGTTGGAACAACAAAAGGGCTGTTTATTACCGTAACATGAACAAAATACCCCATGAATGGGGAACAGCCGTAAGCGTTCAGTCCATGGTATTTGGGAACATGGGTGAAAAATCTGCCACAGGCGTTGCATTTACAAGAGATGCCGCTACCGGGGAAAATATTTTTAACGGCGAATACCTTATCAATGCCCAGGGCGAAGATGTGGTTGCCGGCACAAGAACCCCGCAGCAAATTACAAAAGAAGGCTCAAAACGCTGGGCTGAATTTGCAGATGTTTCTGAAGAGGAAAGAAGAACCAAATTCCCTTCACTCGAAGAAACCATGCCTGAACTATACAAAGAACTTTATGATATTCAGGAAAAACTGGAGCAACACTACAAGGATATGCAGGACCTGGAATTTACCATTCAGGAAGGCAAACTCTGGCTGCTGCAAACGCGTAACGGAAAACGCACAGGTGCTGCCATGGTTAAAATGGCCATAGACATGCTCAAAGAAGGCATGATTGATGATAAAAAAGCACTCCTGCGTGTTGACCCCGAAAGGCTTAATGAATTGCTTCACCCTGTTTTTGATAAAGAGGAACTGCAAAAAGCAAAAACACTTACAAAAGGGTTGCCGGCCTCACCCGGGGCTGCTACCGGACAAATTGTGTTTTTTGCTGATGAGGCTGACAAATATGAAAACTCATTGCTTGTACGGATTGAAACTTCACCCGAAGACCTCGAAGGCATGAATATCGCCCGGGGTATTCTCACTGCGCGTGGCGGTATGACATCACACGCTGCTGTTGTTGCCCGCGGCATGGGAAAATGCTGCATATCAGGTGCAGGAAGCATAAAAATCAATTACAAACAACGCACCCTCACAATTGAGGATAAAACTTACAAGGAAGGTGACTGGATATCATTGAACGGGACAACCGGGGAAGTATATGACGGTAAAATACCAACCAAAAAACCTGAACTTAGCGGAAATTTCGGCAAGCTTATGGAACTTGCCGAGAAACATACTAAAATGCATGTGCGCACCAATGCTGACACACCCGGTGACGCCAAAGCAGCTCGTGATTTCGGTGCAAAAGGTATCGGCTTATGCCGTACAGAACACATGTTTTTCGAAGGAGGCCGCATAAAAGCTGTTCGCGAAATGATCCTGGCAAGTGATGAAGAAGGCCGGCGCAAAGCGCTTGAAAAGATACTGCCTTATCAGCGCGAAGATTTTGAGGGCATTTTCGAAGCCATGCATGACCTGCCTGTAACCGTGCGTTTACTTGATCCACCACTCCATGAATTTGTGCCACATGACCCAAAAAATCAGGAAGAAATGGCCAAAGAAATGGGTATTTCCGCTGAAGAAGTTAAAGCAAAAGTGGAAGAACTCAGCGAGGTGAATCCAATGCTCGGACATCGTGGTTGCAGATTGGGAAATACATACCCCGAAATAACTGAAATGCAAACCCGTGCAATAATTGAAGCTGCACTTAATCTGAAGAAAAAAGGCATTACGGCCATTCCTGAAATTATGGTGCCGCTAACGGGCAATTTGCAGGAAATGAAAATGCAGGAAGAGATTGTCAGAAATACCATTAAAACTGTATTCGAAGAAATGGATGATACAATTGATCACCTGGTGGGAACAATGATGGAAATCCCCAGAGCTTCACTGATAGCCAATGAAATTGCAACATCTGCAGAGTTTTTCTCTTTCGGCACAAACGACCTGACACAGATGACATTTGGCTACAGCCGCGATGATGCCGGCAAATTTCTGCCCATTTACCT
>JBNJGX010000326.1:0-2942 GCA_051748025.1 Bacteroidota bacterium | reverse complement strand
GTAGCCCAGTTTTTCTTCCAGCAGAATGTATGAAAGATGTGTCAGGGCTATGCTTTCAGACCAGTCTGTATAAACAATTGTGAGCTCCCGTGATTGATCTTCCTCTGGTGTGTTGTTTAAATTACAGGAGGTTAAAATCAATGCTGTAATGGCTATAAGTGTAATGCTGATTCTAAAATTAGTTTTCATAAGCAGTTCCTTTTTTATTCAAAAAAATTATTTAAAAATCCGAGACTCTTGTTACGGTCTTTATAAATAAACACCGGAATATTTTTATCAGAGCCAGCCAGTTTTTCTGATGTGGTGTCAGGAATAATGTTGGACAAGCCGGATTTTATACCCGATCCTGTAACAATAAGATCGGATCCTATGCCCAATGTATGATTGTAAATAACATGAGCTTCATCGTAATTTTTATCCAGCGCCCAGGTAAATTCATAATCATCGGGATTTAGTTTTATCCGTTTCATAAATTTCCGGTATTCCTTACGGTTGATTTTATCCAGATGATTGACTATTTCTTTCTCATTTTTTCGTGTATGTTGCGGGAAATAATGCAAAGGCAGTTTGGAAACATAGAAAAAGGAAATTTTGGCTTTGGTGATCTCTTGCAGACGAAGTGCCATTTTAACTACCATCTCACTGAATTTGCTAAAATCCAGCCTCACCAGCATGTGTTTGATGTCATGCGGGGTGGTCTCACTTACAAGCAAAACCGATGAAGGCGTTAAGCTAATGACTTTTTGCGTTGTACTGCCTTTTCCCTGGTAACCCAGTTTTTTACCCATCAGGGTGAGGTCAATCCGGTTTTTTTTGCTGTACTGAACAATGGTTTCTACCGTATGGCCTTCTTTGATAATTACCCTGGTATCCGAGTCGCTTTCGGGATTGAAGTGTTCATCTAAGCTGTCTGTTATTTCTTCTTTAATGATATCAGCAAGCGGCTTATCCATTTCAGGTAAACTTGTGGCCAGTTCCTCCGGGATATCATAAGATTTCAGAACATGCATGAAGGTAATGGTTTTGGGCTTAAATCTTTCCGCAATAAAATTGCTGTAACGAATCAGGAAATCATCCATATCCGTTAGGTCAAGATTTACAAGTATGTGATCGAGTTTATACATAGCGTTTTTATTTTTGGTTTTGTGTTGGGTTATTTGATTCATTATTTGGTGATTTTCTGCCTTTTTCCCGCTTCTGAATCAGGTTGCTGATCACTTTCTGGTATGCCTTGCGTTCGGTTTCTAATCGTGCTTCCATAAGGCTGTTGTGCTCAGATTGTAAGCCTTTCAATAAGCTGTAGCCCAGAATAATCAAAATGAAAGCAAATGGCAGGCCGGTTGAAATGGCTGCAGTTTGCAGTGCTCCCAATCCGCCACCGACAAGCAAAACAGCAGCAACAGCGCCCTCTGTCAGTGCCCAGAAAATGCGTTGTGGAACCGGTGCGTCCAGTTTGCCACCGGCTGTGAGTGAATCCACTACCAATGAACCGCTGTCAGAGGAAGTGATAAAAAATCCAATAACAAGAATTACCCCCACAATGGATGTGACAAATGATATTGGGAATTGCTCCAGAAGTTTGAACAATGAGGTGGCTACATTTTCATTTACGGCGCTGGCAATATCTGCAAGAGAATTGATTTCAAGATACAGGGCAGAACCACCGAAAGTTGATAACCAGAAAAATGTCAACAGGGTGGGAACAATCAATACCCCCAGAATAAACTGCCGGATAGTCCGTCCGCGTGAAATCCTGGCAATAAACATGCCAACAAATGGCGACCAGCTTATCCACCATGCCCAGTAAAATAAAGTCCAGCCGTTTTGCCATGTGGACTGCTGATAGGTTTCGGTCCACGTAGAAAGTGAGAAAAAGTTTTGCATATATGCCCCTGTGTTTTGTACAAATGAATCCGCTATAAACACGGTGGGGCCGACAATAAGAACAAAGAGTAAAAAGATAGCGCCAATGTACATATTAATTGTACTGAGGCGTTTTATACCTCCGCTCAGGCCTGCAACAACCGAACCTGTGGCTGCAAAGGTAATCAGCGTAATGAGAATGACCTGCGTTGTTATGGTGTCAGGCAAATTGAACAGATGCGCAAGCCCTGCACTTACCTGTTGAACGCCAAGTCCGAGAGATGTGGCAAGTCCGAACAGGGTAGCTACTACAGCCAGTACATTGATGGCTTTTCCCCATGGCCCATATATACGATTTCCCAACAAGGGATAAAATACCGAGCTGATGGTTAATGGCAGCTTTTTGTTAAACGTAAAAAAGGCCAGAGCCATCCCTACAAGGGCATATATTCCCCAGGCATGCATCCCCCAGTGCAGAAAAGTGCTTTTCATGGCTGTGCTGGCAGCTTCTACTGTCCCCCCTTCACCATGTGGTGGGTTCATGAAATGATTGATTGGTTCTCCAACACTCCAGAATAGTATCCCAATACCCATCCCGGCACTGAACAACATGGCAAACCAGGGACCTGTTTTGAATTCCGGTTTGGCATTCTGTCCGCCCAACCGGATATTGCCATATTTGCTAAAAGCCAGATACAATACAAAAATCAGAAACAAATTTACCGAGATAATAAAAAACCAGCCGCCATAATCTGAGATTCTTGTCTGAATGTTGCTGAAAATTTTATCCATCGGCTCCCCAATGATCAATGTGATGGCAATAAATACAACGATCAATGCAGCTGCCGGCCAAAATACCGGGCCATCAACATCAAAATACTTTTTTGTGCTTTTTAGATGGGCTTCACTGTCTTTGCTGGGGTCATGTTTTTTCGTCATATATAAAAAGCTTTGTGTAAGGTGTATTTTATGCCAAATCAGGGTTCTAATGTAATTGAAAAAAAACATAATACAAAAACCCTGCTGGTGTTTCTTATTGTGAATGACATTGTCCGGGTGAAATTGTTGTCCCCCTGTTT
>JBNJGX010000325.1:0-2950 GCA_051748025.1 Bacteroidota bacterium | reverse complement strand
CGAGCCTGCCTGCCGGCAGGCTCGTATTTATAACAGTCATTTACGTAAGTAAACTCCTTGATTATAAATACTTCGCAAGCACTTCGGCAGGCTCAGCATGGCACCTCGAACTCGAACATTATGAACAAGACACTGACTAAATGGACAGACTCTAAATAGTGATTGTAAGAAAACACCAAAACCTGTCCGGCGAAGTGCAACAAAGACGGATAACAAGCACCAAATTTCAAATAAATTCCAATATTCAATGTTTGAAATTCCAAACATGGTACACGACAGGCTGTTTTAGTTATTGGATTTACCGTCATGCGTCGGTACACGTTTGGTAATTGTTTGTCATTTTTGAAATTTTGTAATTGAGATTTATTTGAAATTTGTAATTTGAGGTTTGTTATTTTTAAAATACAATAGTTTTCTAAGATGCACTAAATAATTGAAAATATGGAATCAATACATCATATTTATGACAGATTCAGTGAGTTCGGAGATAAAGAAGCCATTATCTGGCATAATAAGGCATTTTCCTATGCAGACTTAATGTCCCTGACAAACCAGTGGCTAACCAGGTTTAAGGATTATGGCATAAAGGAAAAACAAATCGTGGCTTTTTACGGAGAGTATTCGCCTCAAATTATTGGTTTGATTTATGCTTTAATGCTCAACAAAAATATTTTGGTTCCGTTTACCCCTGCTATTGATAACGATATTGACACGTATTCAGCCATCTCCGGGATAGATCATTTTTTCCGGTTTGATAAAAATGATACATATACCCATTCTTTTATTGACAAATATCCCGTCAAAAATAAGCTCATTACGGATTTTTACACCAGAGAAGTTCCCGGCCTTATTGTTTTTACATCCGGGTCAACGGGAAAGCCCAAAGGTATTTTACAGGATTGTGACAATGTGATGAAAAAATTCATTACTAAACGACAGGGATGGAGAACCATTTTGTTTCTTATGATGGACCATTTTGGAGGGTTCAACACATTGCTGTCTGTTTTTGCGTATGGAGGCACTGCTGTTTGCCTTCCAGACAGAAATCCTGAAACAGTATGCAGTTTGATCGAAAAATCAAAAGCAGACTTATTGCCCACCACGCCAACCTTTTTAAATTTTTTAATGAATTCGAATGTCCATAAATCTTATGATCTGAGTTCAATAAAAATGATCACTTATGGCACAGAGGTAATGACTGACAGTACACTCAGAAAAATAAAATCAATCTTTCCGAATAGCCGCATAAAACAAACCTATGGTTTGTCAGAGTTGGGAGTATTGCGATCAAAATCTAAAAGTGACAACTCGGTATGGGTGAAATTAGGCGGACAAGGGTTTGAAACAAAAATCATTGATAATATTTTGTGGATCAGGTCACAAGCTAATATGGTGGGATACCTGAATGCCCCAAATCCCATTGATGAAGATGGATGGATGTGTACAGGTGATGAGGTGGAAGTGAAAGGAGAATATATGCGTATTCTCGGTCGAAAATCAGACATGATTAATGTAGGTGGTCAAAAAGTATTCCCTGCTGAAGTTGAATCTGTTTTACAGAAAGATGATAATGTAAAAGAAGCCAGTGTTGTGGGGAAATCACATGCTCTTATGGGGAATATCGTTATCGCTAAAATTGCATTAAAAACACCAGAAAAAAAGGCAATTATCACCACGCGTCTTAGAAAATTATGCATGGCAACATTGGCAAAATACAAAGTCCCTGTGAAATTTATTATCGAAGAAGAAAACCTGCACAGCAACAGATTCAAGAAATTACGTAAAGCATAATGCCAACAGTAACCAAAGCATATCCGGAAGATTGGGAAAAAGTACAACCATTGTTGGAAGAATATGCCAATAGTAGTAATGCGGATTATCAGCTTTTATTTGACAACTATTGGCAGACCCCGGAAAATCATATAGGGTATATTTTAGAGGAATCAAACAAAGTGGTTGGGTTTTTAGCCTGTGTGTTTTCTCAAAGAGAAAATAACAAGTTTTGCGGGTTAAGTACATGGGTTGTAAACCCAGCTTATCGTTCACTGAGTTTATTTCTTATTTTGGAGGTTATTAAACTAAAAAACCACACGATAACCAGCTTTACATCAATACCGGATGCCATCAAAATCCTGACAAAACTCGGGTTTAAAACCCTTGATACTGCCTTCGTATATTGCCCGTACCGCCTGAATCTTTCGTTGCCAACAACAAAAATCAAGGTGGTTTATGATCATCAGTCAATTCGTGAAAAACTAACAGATCAGGATCGCAGATTATTTGAAGACCATGAACAATTCAATGCCACTCATTTACTGTTTTGTGATAATAATGCGTATTGTTATTTCATATTTAAAGAAAAAGAAGTGTTACGTAAAACGCTTTTTGATACCAAAATGATTTATTTAATCAATAGATTAAGTCTTTTATTTTCCAGGCAGGGATTTATTGAAAAACATGTTAAGGTTGCACGTTTACACTACATCAGTAACAACCAATTTTTTAAAAAACACAGAAAACAAATTAACAGTGTGATTTGTAAACATTTTGGTTTACATGGCCTGCTTATTGAACAACGGTTTATGACAAAAGCTGACAATTTGTTTTGTTACAAAACAATGCCAAAAATAAGCCTGTATAAATCGAAACATTTATCTCCGGAAGAAATAGACTCGCTTTATACGGAAATGTTTATTCTGGATTATTAATTTTTAAGTGTTATAAATGGTGTTTGATTGTTTTTAGGAAAATAAATGCAATGGGAAGGATTAATTATCAAGAAGATATTCCTTACATTGGTTATCGGTGGTTCGGTAATCGGTAATCAGTAATCGGTAATCAGTAATCGGTAATCAGTAATCAGTAATCGGTGATCGGTAATCGGTAATCAGTAATCGGTAATCGGTAATCAGTAATTGGTAATCGGTGATCGGTGATCGGTGATCGGTAA
>JBNJGX010000324.1:0-2977 GCA_051748025.1 Bacteroidota bacterium | reverse complement strand
GATATTTCAGGATACAGTTTTTTTATCCTGTCCAGCTCTTTACCAAACAACCGGGCATTATTGTAAGCATTATAAGTGCCATGCAGGCCTACAATATGTTGTCTGTCTTTTATATTATTGATTGTATTTTCTGCCCGTTTACCCGATATGTCATATTTTACCTCTTTTGCCCCTGGTTTTCCGGGCATAAAATAAAAATGGGATGTGAGCTGGTAGCGCTCTGATATTGTCATCAAATAATCAAATGTGTCGTAGGTATCTTTTTTTAAACCCACTTGATAACATAAAAAATCAAAACTTGTTTTAAACCATAGCAGCGGATTTTTTCTGTGCACAATATCCCCTGCAATGGCTCTCAGATATTGTTTGATATTGGCGTAACGCGTAAGCATATCAACATCATGGGTAATAACCGGGTTATATTGTGCTGTCTTTCTTTTCATCCCTGGTTCAAGTTTTAATATCATGTGCCATAAAAACGTCAGGTATTCATTGACCACTGGACGCCTGTGTAAATCATATTTTTTGACATAAATGTCATTTTCAGGCATTCGTCCATGCACATCTTTCCGATTACACACCATCTCTTCCCACCTAGTAAGCAGAAAAAACGCAGAAGCAAAAATATCGATCCCACATGTGATCCTATTTGATGAAACATCAATGTTTGTATTGCCGTAAATAACTGGTATATTTTGTCCGGAACAAAAGTCGCTTTTTAGATATTGGGGGTGATCAGGTAGATAATTGCTTTTTAGGTAATCATCATTTTCTATTTTACCAAAAAAACCATCTTTAAAAATGATTTCCTTTTTCTTTGGTAATATTATAAGATATTCATCAGTATTATCATTTATGGTGATCTCATAATTAAGTCCCAAAAAATCATGCAATAAAACAGAAAGGATATATTCTCTTTCTTCAACAAAATTATCGGGTATCTGAACATGGATCATACGCAGGAAGGGTTTCTTTTGGTATTAAGGCTCTGTCTATAAAATATAATTTATATAATAACAGTCGGAAGTCCGAAGATTTCAAATTAATTAATTTTCGCTTTATTGTATGCTTTACTTCCGTCTTCCGTCTTCCGTCTTCGGACTTCCGGCTTTTTACTTACCATTATTCTATTATGTCATCAATCTCATAATTATTTCTGTCTGTGCTGCTGCGTGATATCAGCTCGGCAAGGAACCCGGCAAGGAACAACACCACACCTATGATCATACAAGTAAGGGCAATGTAAAAATAAGGGTTTTGTGTGACACGTTCAAGCACAATTCCGTGACTTACCGCTACTATTTTACGTATGCCAAGATACAGGGCAGAAGCCAGGCCTATCAAAAAAACAACAATTCCCATAACACCAAACAAATGCATAGGCCGTTTTCCGAACCTGGTTATAAACAACACGGACATCAAATCAAGAAAACCGTTTATAAAGCGTTCAAACCCGAATTTTGTCTTGCCATATTGCCGTTTACGGTGTTGAACTACCTTTTCTCCAATTTTTTTATACCCTGCCTGCCGGACAAGCACAGGAATATACCGGTGCATCTCTCCATACACTTCAATGCTTTTTGTCACTTTGTTGCGATAAGCTTTTAACCCGCAGTTAAAATCATGCAATTTTATACCGGTGGCTTTCCTCGCTACCCAGTTGTAAAATTTACTGGGAATGGTTTTACTTACAGGATCAAAACGTTTCTTTTTCCAGCCGGATACCATATCAAAACCTTCTTTGTATATCAACCCGTACAAGTCTGGTATTTCATCCGGGGAATCCTGCAAATCGGCATCCATGGTAATAACCACTTCACCACGGGCATTTTGAAAGCCTGTGTGTAAAGCGGCAGATTTCCCATAATTCCGCCTGAAGCGAAAAGCCCTGATCATGTCGCCATATTGCTTTTTTAATGCTTGTATTACTTCCCATGATGTATCAGTGCTGCCATCATCAACCATCAAAACCTCACAATTGTAATCATTGTCTTTAACCACACGCGATATCCATTCTATCAGGTCGGGCAGAGATGCTTCCTCATCATAAAGGGGCACTATGATTGTCAGATCCAGATTGTTTTTCATGCTTCGTTGTCTCCTTCAGTTTCGATATCCTGATCCGCTTGTTGTTTCAAGCCTTTTGTAAATGCCGAAGATATCAATGTCCCGATCAATACCCAAAAAACAAGTGAAAAAATACCTGTAACAGATATCATCAATGGTGTGATAAATTTTTCTTGTACTTCAAGGGCTTTTTGCTGAGCTGAACCCGGAATATCCTGCTGCATAACCGCAATCTCAGCCTGTTCCCTCATATAATCAACCATATCAGGTGCTATAAATGCAAAAAACATGTAATTATAAACAGCAAGGATAATGGCTGCAGATATACCGGTAAGCATACCCACACCAAAGGCTTTACCATAACTTATGCTTATCCCTGCATTTTCATTTCTGTAAAATACCTGGGATACAACTACCATGGCTATCACAATGAAAACCTGAACCCATTGCATACCCCTTGCTTCTCCGAGCCCTGTCATATAGCTGATCAAAGACAATACCATCACTATAAGGGCTGTGAGAAATCCCCAGCTTAAAGCATGTTTCCATACCGGTTTTAATGATTTTTCCATACAATGTTTAGTTATGGTACAAAACTATTATCAGACAAAGATAGATATACTTGACTCTGCCCTCGTTTGCACAAAATTTTCATAAAATTTACAAAAAACAAATTTCAACAAAACAAATAATAAAACAATCTCAAAATTAATAAACTACTTTGATTTTTCAATGATTGAAGAAAATATTTTTGTAATTGATATTTATCCGTCTACGTTTCACTACGCCGGACACGGTCCGTCTGCGCCGCCTGCCAGCCCATAGGATTTTTGTAAGTTCTCAATGGTTGGTGGTATTATTAGAACAACAGAACATTTGAACAATAGAAAAACGAATTATGAAATAAAAT
>JBNJGX010000323.1:0-3041 GCA_051748025.1 Bacteroidota bacterium | reverse complement strand
ACGGGTTATCATATTCAGCACGCAAGGCTTCAAGATCATCGGTTAAATATCTGGTATCACCTTCGATTAAAGCATGAAGGATACGGGATTCCGGGTCTTTATTACGCCATTCTTCTTGTTTGCTTTTTTCCTTTTTCTCCGGTGAATGCAGATTTTTAAATTCTATCAGGTTTTCTGTTGCATTCTCATCTTTGTCGAAAATTACATCTTCAACCGCTTTTCGCAAATCTACAGGTATATCATTGTAATCCTGAAGCTTAGCCGGGTTTACAATTGCCATATCAAGGCCTGCTTTCACCGCATGATGCAGAAAGACAGAATTCATGGCGTTGCGTAATACGGGATTACCACGAAAAGCAAAAGACAAATTGCTAATGCCTCCACTGATTTTTGCATGTGGCAGGTTTTCTTTGATCCATTCACAGGCTTTGATAAAATCGATACCGTACCGGTTATGTTCGCTCATGCCGGTGGCAATGGTTAAAACATTGGGATCAAAAACAATATCTTCAGGCGGGAAACCAAGTTTTTTTGTTAACAGGTTATAACTTCTGCTGCAAATTTCAATTTTCCGGTCATAAGTTATTGCCTGGCCTTTTTCATCAAAAGCCATAACAACAACAGCAGCTCCAAAATCTTTAATTATTTGGGCTTTTTTGAGAAAGTCTGTTTCTCCTTCTTTGAGGCTGATGGAATTTACAATGGATTTACCGGGCAGGTTTTTAAGGCCTGCAGTTAGAATGTCAAAATCTGAAGAGTCGATCATCACAGGTGTAACAGCCAATCCTGGTTCTGAAACAAGAATGCGTAAGAAATTTTTCATGGCTGCTTTGCCATCAATCATGGCCTCATCCATATTGACATTAAGCATTTGTGCACCATTTTCAACCTGATCCCGTGCAATTTCAAGGGCTTCCTCATAATTTTCCTCCTGGATGAGTTTTAAAAATTTACGGGATCCCATGACATTGGTGCGTTCACCTATCTTTATAAACGATTTTGTCTGATCAATGTTCAGTGTATCAAGGCCACTTATAATTGTCTGTTTTTTCGACTGTGTGGGTTGTGGAGGCCTGTATTGTTTTGCTTTTTGGGCAATAAGCTTTATATGTTCAGGTTTTGTTCCGCAACATCCCCCGGCAATATTGACCAGTGATGCTTTGAAATAAGGTTCAAGTTTTTCTATCATCTCTTCCGGAGACTGGTCATATTCTCCCAGTGCATTGGGTAATCCTGCATTGGGATGAACAGTAGTGAAGAAAGGAGAAACTTCCTTAAGTTCTTTGACAAATGGCAGGAGTTTTTGGGCACCAAAGGCACAATTCATCCCCAGGGTAACCAAAGGCAACTGAGATACCGTGTTAACAAAAGCCCTTATGCTTTGACCTGTTAACATTCTGCCACTGGCATCATTGATTGTGAATGATAACATGACAGGGATATCCTTTTGTTTTTTCTTAATGAGAGAATTGATAGCATATACGGCAGCCCTTGCATTTATCGCATCAAACATTGTTTCAACCAGCAACAAATCAACGCCTCCATCAATAAGTCCCTCAATTTGTGAGGCATAGGCATCAACCAGCTTGTCAAACGTAATGTCCCTGTACCCGGGGTTATCGACAACCGGTGAAATTGATGCTGTTTTATTGGTTGGTCCGATAACACCTGCAACAAACCTGGGTTTTTCTATCGAATCATATTCATTTTTAGATGCAATGGCGATTTCTGCTGCTTTTTCATTTATCTCATAAACCAGGTCCCCCATATCGTATTCATCCAATGATATGGTATTGGCGTTGAAAGTATTTGTTTCAATTATGTCAGCACCTGCCTCCAGATAACGATTGTGAATACCCTTAATCATTTCCGGTTGAGTCAGGTTCAGTAATTCATTGTTCCCTTTCTGGTCGGTTTCTTTGTTTTTAAAGCGTACGCCCCTGTAGTCATTCTCCTCCGGATCTTTCGATTGGATCATTGTTCCCATCGCTCCATCCAGAATGAGAATCCTTTCACGCATTAGCTTTTCTATGTTATATTTTGTTGTCATTTTGGCGCTCATAATTAAATCACATACCTAATATATTCTGCAACAATGACCAAGTCAATCATTCCAGTCATCAAATTGTTTTATCGTTTATCAGATTTGTATTGAGGATGTTTTCTTTTCCAAACAAAACCCGCTCAAACCTGCCGGTTTTGTAAATATTGTTTTGATAATATTTGTCAAAACCTGAATTGTTAACATTGCAATCACCTTTCATGTTTTAATTCGCTGCAAATATAGAACAATAATCAGAATTTAAAAAAAACCATTTTGATATTAATATATATAACATAAAAATATATTAGTAGAACAAATATTTCTATTATGCTTAATGTCAGGTGCTTAAAAATTGGTCATTGGGCATAAATCCGGTAAATCTGTCATAAAAAGCAATAAAAAATTATACTTTGTTTCTTACTTTGATTATACATTATTGAGTGAAACATTCTATAATTTTTCAGACAAGCGAAACGATATTTGTCTTAAAACACTTGAATATTCAGAAAAAAGAATAAGAAAAAAAAATCATGTCTTTTTATTTTACTTATTATGCGCATAATTGTGATATTAAATTAAATATAAAGTTTATAAACATTTATTATACTGAATCATAAAAACTTTAAAGAAAACAGGATCAAAAATCATATTAGATAAAATAATTGTTTTAATATTTAAAATTTACTGATATAGGGTAATTTTTAGCTTATCTTGTTTTTAAAAAAGCTTATTTTTTGGTGTAGTTGCCTGGAAATCTTTAAGATAAAACGGTTCATAATAAGCCGTATCTTCAAAATCGTTTGTGTAAAATTTGTTAATTGCAACCGGGATCATGTATTCTGCCTGGGGTTCAATATTAGGTATAAAATAAGCGTTTTTGTGTTGTATTATTTGCTCTGCTTTTTCAGCACCACTGCCAAAAATTGAGATTTTATGATTATTCAGAAGCTTTTGGTATGCATCAGGTTTTAAAATTTTTGGAGAAATATCTTCCAGG
>JBNJGX010000322.1:0-3046 GCA_051748025.1 Bacteroidota bacterium | reverse complement strand
AAGACTTCATTGGTTGAAAGGTCGTTGATATTTTTTGCACAATCCCTTAGCAACCCTGAGTTATAACAATTTTCGTTTCTTATAAAATCATTCCACCAACTATAGCTCGAATACTTGTCATTGGCACACACAGCGCCAAAATAATTCCACCACATTTCACCAACGCCGCAATAGCCTGCGTTATTGCCTAAGCCGCTGCCATATGGGTTGTCATTACTAAATTTCCGGCCAGTGTATAGGCCGGAAATTAATCTATTTGTTATTCATTTCCCAACGATCCAAGTCTTCTTCGCAGATGGTAAAGCGGATGATTTTTTCCTCTTTAGAAATTTCCCATGAATTGTAATTATTAAAACGGTGAATGCTGTCAGAAAAATGCTCTAATGGACCTGTCCAAATATTGAGTAAGTTTGAACTGTCAGGGTGAACAGGAGCATTAAGGATAGTATCAAAATTTGCAAGATTTTGCATTTCTTCTTTATCAAAATTATATATCCACATTGTATCCAGATTTGGTAAATTATCAAAATAATTTTTAATTGGATCATCACCTTCATCAACCTCAAATACGCCTGCAGATAATAAGCTGTCTGGATACAAAATACTTTCATTTATCCTGTAAACTATAGCGAATCCCCCACCAACACGGCTGATTAATAAAGTATCATCTGTATTATTTAATATTTTTGCGCTATATGTGTTCCCATAATCATCCCATTCAAACAAGCTACAACTACTTACGTACATAAGCATTAGAAAGACAAGCATAAAAAATATTCTTTTATGGCCAGTCAGTATCGATAGAATTATATTGGTTATCGACTTTTTTATCATGTTTTGTTCTCCTTTTAATTTGGTTAACCATTTTATCAATTGTATTTGTGTTTTTAGTCAGGCAATCGAAGACTTCATTGGTTGAAAGGTCGTTGATATTCTTTACGCAATTTCTTAAGAAACCTGGATTATACCAATCTTCCTTTGCATGAAAATCACTCCACCAACTATAGCTCGAATATTTGTCATTGGCACACACAGCACCAAAATAATTTCCCCACATTTCACCAACGCCGCAATAGCCTGCATTATTGCCTGAGCCACTGCCATAACCTTTATAGGTGATGATATAATTAATATATTTTACCCAATAACGATTTCCTGCCTTTGTCCAATGGCTCGCATGGGACAGTTCATGGCATGTTGTTTCATAAATAGCTAACGTGTTTTTATTTGATTTTCGTTTTGGTGTTGATATAGTAATATCCGGAGAAACAAATTTCACCAAATTACCTACTAGTGTGGTACCTAAATTTAAACCGCACATATAATTCAACAGTGTATTCAACCCTTTTTTGGGATGCCAACCATAAAAACCCCATGTTCTTTTTAACATAGCTGCACTCCCTTTTGCAGTATTTACATTGTTTGTATTAAAAACCCATACTCTTAAATTTCGAGGGGGTTTATTAATATCATAAGTATTACAATGAGTATACCGATAATCGTAGACCGCATTATTAACTGTGGCTAAAGACCAGGCCCAGGAGTTTCTTGCAAATCTCTTATCATACCCTTTTTTCGAATGCCTGCCCATATTATACCGGGCTGCTCCCCACCACAACCTGTTTTTCCATATTTTCCATTTTTTTGCTTTGAAAACAACCTTATACTTGGGATTACGTCTATACTTTTGGTTTATTCTGTAATACCCGTTTGCATTGGTATAATCTTTGCCAAATTTAAACCAACGCCGGGTTCTGACAAACACTTGTTTTACAGGTTCGTAACGGTTGATCTCTGTATCCCACACCTCAATTGTTCCTTTAGGCCTTTTTTTCTTTTTAAACAATCCTTTTCTGCTTTTTGACTGATTCCCTGTGGTTGTTTTTTCTTCAAGATTATCAGTTATGCGTAAGGCTTCATCTTCAAGCTGAAAGAAATAATCCTGAACACTTCCCGTACTTTTGATTTGCATTGTATCTTGTTCCGTTTCTTCGGGTAAAAATAACTCTGCAAGAATCTCATACGCTACCGGTGGTAAATTATAATCCACTTCGACTGCAGTATACATATAAGTAGGTTCATCCTCCGGAATTGCAGGATCATGATAATAATGCCCTTCCTCTTCAATTTCATAATCCAGAGGATGGTCAAATAAAAATAAACTGGTATCTGCTTTCAACGTATCCAAATCCTTCTGTGTTTTTGGTATAAAACGGATATACAAGTGCGTTGTTGTTATCTCAAGATCAGAATCAATACCGGATAATTGTAAATTTTTCTTTGCTTTTTTCATATTATTTACGGTATAGGGATTCTTGAGTTTTTCTCCCAATTTCATCATTTTGTACTCCTCAATTGCTTCTGCCTGAGGTTTATCCGGCTTTATTTCGTGTTCGCTTTTTTCACACGAAAACAAAGCCATAAGGCTTAATACAAAAATAACTAAAAAACTGTTTTGTTTCATTTTTCATGTTTTAGAGGTAATTAATAAATTTAATCGTAATAAATTAGTTTGATGTTTAGATATTTATGGTGTTTGTTTTAACAAGAATATCGTTTTTTCTTAAATGTTTCCCTAACGGTGTTGATAGCAAATGCATCATTCACCTGTTGCTGAGTAAGCTCAGCACTGACTCTGCTAGTCATAACCATTGAATTTTAAGGTTAATAAATATGTGATAAATCAAAGATGTATGAAAGTACACAAAAAACATTTACACTCCAAAAAAAACGTAACGTTTTGGTGTGAATTTAAAAAAATAATAAGCACGCTGAAGCATTGTGCTAATCTCATGGTTTTTAGCGACAGTTGTTGGTTTTTGGCAAGAATTTACACTTGGTCTTAACAGGTTCTGAAATTTTTCAACCATGCCGAAACATGGTAATAACCTCATAATTGTTTACCAAAAATCGTTGCTTTGACGGCATGAGTATAGCATCAGGGTTTACCCAAGTTCGGCGTAGCGTCTCGCTACGCCGCATTAAACGCGGCATCTTGCCGCATTGTTCGTATGCCTTTCACCTGTTAGTATAGTTAAGAAGTATC
>JBNJGX010000321.1:0-3048 GCA_051748025.1 Bacteroidota bacterium | reverse complement strand
TTATTAATCATTTATTAGAATAGCGCCAAATAAATTAAATCTGGAATATCAGTCATTTTTTAGTTCTGCAAAATACCCCGAAATCGCATACCGCATTTCTGAATAACTGTATTTTTTGTCTAAATGTTCGCGGATTTCATTCAACTTTTGGCTGCCTGTTTCATGATATGCTTTGACAACTTCTTTTATGCAGGTTTCGCTGACAAATTCGGTTGCCGGAATGAGACCCTTGCTAACACACCGGCTGAGATGCCCTTCAATGGTTGACAAAGCCAGCCCCCGCTCTGAAGCTATTTCTTTGGGGGTTTTGCCTTCTTTATACAAGCCAAAGCTGATATCCACTGTCGGGGATTTGCCTTTTTTTGCCTTTTTCTCGTCTTTTTTAGGGTTCTCTTTTTTTATGTTTGACACTTTGTGCTCAGTCAACAGCTTGTTCTGATCAGCCCTGATTTTATTTATATCAGGGTCTATCCCGTCCGCCAGGGCATCAACAAGAATTTTTGCCTTAATGAAAGTTTTCATTTTGCTGAAAAACATGGATTCAATGTCTTCGAGTTCACCCCTGAACTGCTTTGAACCTTTGGCATTTTTCAATTCTTCCCGCTTTTGATGATAATTGCGGTTGTGTATTTTTAAAATGGGTTCAAAATAATCAACCGCAGCATTTACCCGTTTTTTGAGATGGTCAGTATCGTGGTTATCATGGTTTTGCATGAGCCTGTTGATCTGCTTATGGAAACGCCTTGCGGTTTTTTGCACCTCCCGCATTTCAGATAATGTTTTTTCTGTCAGGGGCTTGTGTTTTTGCTTTTCTGACCGGGCTTCCTGTTTATTATAAGATATCAGGTGCTGATGAAGCTGATGTATCATTTCTTCAAAATCAAAAGCATACAGCAAATACCGGCGGGTATAATCAAAAGCTTTTTCTTTCAATTGCTTTTTAAGCGAATCGGGATCGCTTTTTTGTTGAACAAAAGTCGATAACGCATTGTCTGGCTTCAGGCTGTAATCCGGCATAGGTTTGGCAAGCATTAATCCGTCAAGGCTGGTAAGCCGGGAGAGCGCAACATATGCCTGGCCGGGGGCAAAAGCCCTCGAAATGTCAATAATTGCTTTGTCAAAAGTAAGCCCCTGGCTTTTATGTACGGTAATTGCCCAGGCCAGCCTGATGGGATATTGCTCAAAACTGCCGATCACTTTTTCTTCAATTTCGCGGGTTTCCTTATTGAGTTTATAGCGCTTATTTTCCCATGTATATGATTCCAGCATGACGGGTTGACTCTCATCAGAAAACTCTACGATGATCTCTTCCATGTTAATGGTGGCAATTTTACCGATCTTTCCGTTGAAATAGCGCTGCTCACCTGAGTAATCATTTTTCACAAACATTACCTGTGCGCCTTTTTTCAATTTAAGTTGCTCTTCCACGGGATAATTACGTTCAGGAAAATCGCCGCTTACTTCGGCATCAAAGCGCCAAAGTTTACCGGGTAACTCAGATAGTTTTGCGGCGTTGATCTCATCGGCCTGTCGATTATGTGTGGTAAGCACAACAGCCCCTTCTTTTTGTTTTTCAGACAATTGTGGATAATGATGTTGATTAAGCAAATTGATATCCTCCCTGGTAAGCTGATTGTCGCGGAGTTTGTTCAGCAGTGTGATGAACCTGGTATCGTGTTGCCTGTAAATTTTTTCAAGCTCTATAAATACAGGTTTGTTTTCGGCAAATGCCCTGGCATCAAAAAAATACATGCTGTCATAAAATGGATTCAGGTATTGCCATTCACGATGTTTTACAACTGGTGGCAATTGCTGCATATCACCGATAAGGAGCAACTGCACCCCGCCAAAAGACAGGTTCCTGCGCCGCCGCACCGTACGTAATACCAGATCAATGGCATCAGCCATGTCTGCCCTGAGCATACTAACTTCATCAATAATAAGCAGTTCCATTTCCTGCAGCATGCGGCGTTTTGGCTTGCTGAGGCGCAGGTGTTTCATGATGGTTGCAGGGGTATTTACTTCAATATTGAGCTCCCCGGCATCAAGGTTGCGGTTTGAAGGCAAAAAGATGCCAAGGGGCAATTGAAAAAGACTGTGCAGGGTAACACCACCGGCATTTATGGCTGCTATTCCGGTAGGTGCTGCAATAATGGCACTTTTGTGTGTTTCATTTCCAATTTGCTTGAGAAAAGTGGTTTTGCCAGTCCCTGCTTTTCCGGTAAGAAAAATATGCTGGTTTGTGCTGTTAACATAACTGGCAGCAATGCCGGCTGCATTAAAATCTTCTTTATGCTTTTCTGTCATGCTGGGTTTTGTGATCATAATGTATTGTGATTATATCCATGCTAAATCCATGCTAAGCGTGCAATTTATGTCCCTGACCGTGTGATATAAATAAAACCCGGCAAAATTTATGGGACACAAGCCTGACAGCAGAATTCATAATTTTACAGTTTTATTTTGCATGTAAATCTACAAAACATATTGAAAAATGCCATATGATCAAATTTCCATTATTTTTAAACTTTTGTCAATCTGTATTGATTTTGAATTTTGGTAAAAACATTGCCATCATAGTACTGGTTGTAATCTGTATTTTTAGCCGTGCTATTTGTGGCAGATCGTTTTTTACAAATTTTTAAAATAAATTGTTAAATCACAGCTTTATTTTTTGATTTTAAAAAAAATATGTATTTTTGCAATCCTTAAATGGAAATACGCATTGTCCGATGGTGTAATGGTAACACAGCTGTTTTTGGTGCAGCCGTTCCAGGTTCGAATCCTGGTCGGACAACATTTTAAGACATATTGACCTGTGGTGTAATAGGCAACACGCAAGATTCTGGTTCTTGAATTCCGGGTTCAAGCCCTGGCAGGTCAACAACAAAGCCATCTGAAACAGGTGGCTTTTTTTAATTGAGTTTGTTTATAAAGCACAGCTTATATAAATAGAAGTCGGAAGTCCGAAGACGGAAGACGGAAGTCGCTCCGGACTTCGATCTTCGGACTCCGGACTTATTAGTTCCCATTATTCAATGATAGAAA
>JBNJGX010000320.1:0-3082 GCA_051748025.1 Bacteroidota bacterium | reverse complement strand
GGAAACGCATTAATTACCTGAAAAATAACCGCGATAAAGTGGAAGTTGAAGAAATTCAAATCAACAAAGATGGTAGCGACAAAGTATTAACTAAAGTAAGTTCATATGAAAACATACCATTGCATGACTACCTTGGAGGTAAAATCTGGTATGATGATGATGATAATGTCCGATTTGATAATGCAGACAGCGTGATGTTTTATCAGAGGCCGCTCAGATCTCAAAAGGCCCTGCTGGGTAAATGCAGGTATGAACCAAACAAAACACCGGCTTCTACATCCCATCCGGATTTTGAGAAATACCGGATATGGCAGTTTGTTAATAGCATACGCCTGAGTGGAAATCATAAAATACCTCTTAGACGGAGGAAGGACTTTGTTGCATTTCTTTTGGAAAATAAGCCTAAAAATAAAAAGAAAAATATACGGTTTGACGAATTGATTGTACATTTTGATCTTACTTATGAAGCTTTCAACTACGAAGATGATAAAACCATCCCCGCTGCACCAGCAAATGCATACTTAAAACCAATGTTTGCACCGGATGCCTGGGAGGAGCATTATCATGAAATCTGGCATGATTTTTATTTTTATGATGACAGCGAACGCTTGTTTGAAAAACTACAGCAAACGCCGGAGTATAAATTAAAGAAAGGTGTTGATGTTGAAACCATTGAAAAGATAAAACTCAACACAGATGATTACGCATCCCTTTCATTAAAAGCCATACGAAATATCCTGCCATTTTTGGAAATGGGTTATGAATACAATGAGGCTGTGCTTTTGGGTGGTGTGATGAATGCTTTTAATTATGATCAGCAGGATGATAAGCCACGTTGGGAGCGTATCGCTGAATCACATGATGAAATTATTGATAATGTCATCCGTATTAATCGGGAAAAAGGCAATAAAGAAGGCGAAGCAATTGAGAAAATAAAAGCATGGTTGTCAGATCCTGAAAATAATTTTGGTTTCAATGAAAATCCTGGGGCGCTGAAAAAACTGTATCACCATTCACAGGAGATTGAGAAAAAAGAACTGGAAAATAAAATTTCTGAAATTGAGAACCTCAGAAATCCTGTTGTTCAAAGATCCGTACAGGAAATGCGCAGATTGGTAAATAAACTAATGGAGGAACATGGCCGCTTTGACCGCATTGCTGTTGAAATGGGACGCGAGCTAAAGCAAAATAAAAAGCGCAGAAATGAGACCCAGCGTAATATACAGGATAATGAAAAAGCAAATATCGCAGCAAAAGAAAAACTGACTGAATATGGATTGAGGCATTCTCGTGGAAATATTCATAAATATTTACTTTTCGAAGAAATTCAGAACAAAGCCGGAAAAGTAGTTTGTCCCTATAGCGGCAGGGGCTTTAACGTAAGTGATTTGCTTGGACATGAGAACAAAGTGCAAATTGAACACATTATTCCACGTTCGAAATCCCAGAATGACAGCTTTGCCAATAAAACATTGTGCGATGCCTATTTTAATCAGCAAAAAGGCGAATTAACACCATATGAGTTTTATCAGAAAAACAGTGATCCAAAATTGTGGGGTGTTGATTCATGGGACCAGGTAGAACAACGTGCTTACCGTCTGTTGCCTTTCAATAAAGCGCGTAGGTTCACCAACAGGAAAAAGGACTGGGAACAGGAGGATTTTGTATCCCGTCAGCTCAATGATGACAGATACATCAGCAAAAAAACGAAAGAAATCCTCACTGAAGTCTGTCAGGATGTCGTAATGATGCCTGGAGCTGTTACAGCTGATTTACGCCGGCTTTGGGGTCTGAATAATGTGTTGCAGCCAAATTACAATTTTGAACAGCAGCCAAGCCTGGTGGATGCAGAAAAAGCTTTACCACATTGGGCCGTACTCAACGAGAAAAAAGAGATAACGAAAATGTATCCACAGATAAACCCAAGGCCTGATGTTGCCGCAGAAGAAATGTGTCTGACAGGATATGTGGATAAAGGAAAGTTCGAGGTAAAAGAACTTCAATTGAAACTTGATGCACCCGAGGATATAAAACCGGGTAAGTATTACGCAAAGGTTGCCGTGAATGGGCCCCGTAATTTGACCAAACGATATATAGACAGGCCTGAAACCGATGAAAATGAACTCGTGCTACGAGGCAGAGTAAGCAAAAAGAAGTTTTCACATGATAGCCTTAAAAGAAAACCTCAGGCCAATCTTGAGGATGGGTTTTATTTCGCAAAATTTAAGGTGGAAAATGCAACTTTTGAATTGCCAGAAAGCAATGCTAAACCTGAAAACAACAAAGGCATTGTTCTGTTCGGAAATGTGAAAGATGGTGTTTTCTCTTCTTATGTATTTACATGCAAAACAAACCTGGAAAACGGAAAATACTGGGCTTTGCTTGATCTTGATTTTGAAAATACTGAATTTATCCCAACTAAAAACGAGAAACCAACAATAAAAAGCAGCGAATTTATTGTTCTTGGTGATGTCAATGATGAAAAAGAGTTTACACCTGTTTCAGATGCCGGTTATTCCACCAATGTAGATGCAGAGCCCGGCAGATACTGGGCTGTATTTGAGTTGCGCGATAAACAGCATGAATACCACAAGCTTGAAAACGAAGCTCCCAAAACTGAAAAAGATGAAAGCCTGATTGAAGGGAAAGTCTGGGTTCATGATGACGTAATACGCTTTGATCCCAAAAAGAATCGCGATGACCACAGGCACCATGCTGTGGATGCTATTGTTATTGCTTTAACTGAGCGCAGTATTGTCAATAAAATCAACTGGTTTAATGCCAATGTTGATGAAAAACGCAGAAACAATTACCACGAAAAACCCAGCTTCCCGGAACCATGGGATGGTTTTAGAAAGGATGTACAGGAACAGGTTGACAAAATCCTTGTTTCACATCACCGCGATAATCCTGTGCTGAAAAAAGTTAAAAAGAAAATTCAGAAAAACGGAAAAAAATATACCAGTGAGGGTTATGCTGTGCGTGGTCAATTGCATAAGGAGACGGTTTTTGGCGGACGTCAGGCTCCTGGTATGGAGAAAGCTTATCATGTTAGAAAACCTGTTGACGGTTTGAAAGAAAA
>JBNJGX010000319.1:0-3097 GCA_051748025.1 Bacteroidota bacterium | reverse complement strand
AATTTCATGTAAACCCATCTGTGCTTATCCCCAGGCCTGAAACCGAGGAAATGGTGGATTTATGCATCAGAAATTATTACAATACACCGGATTTGAGAATACTTGATATTGGCACAGGCAGTGGCATCGTTGCTGTGAGCCTTGCTGTGGAGCTGAATAACCCTGTGATGTATGCCTGTGATGTATCAGGGGATATTTTACAGGTAGCCAAACAAAATGCCGCATTACATGATGTTGATGTAACATTTCTGTGTAATGATATTATGAAAAACCCTGACGACCTGCCATCTAACCTGGATTGTATTGTTAGCAATCCGCCTTATGTAACAAATAAAGAAAAACTTACAATGCATAAAAATGTGCTGGACTTTGAACCAAAACATGCCCTTTTTGTCCCTGATAATGATCCGGTCATATTTTACAGGCAAATTGCCCGCATCGCAAACAAAAAACTAAAGACGTGCGGCATGATTATATGTGAAATAAATGCTGCTTATGCCAGGGAAAGTATTAAATGTTTTTCTGATTTGAATTTTTGCAGTATATTTGTACATGATGATCTGAATAAAAATGACCGGATTTTAATTGCAACGAAACCATAAAACTTTAGGTTATGAAAAAATGTATTTTTCCTTTGATTTTAACAATGTTGATTAGTTCAATGATTTATTTTAGTGCCTGCCGCCGTGAAGATTCCATTGATGTTAATCAGGACCGGATCTACACCCGTTATGAAATGAATTATAATGCAAACGCTGAAGAAACAACAGCAAAGGCCATATTTCGCCTGGGAGGACAGCATGATTCAAAATTAAAATTAAGCGATGGCAGCAGCATTGAGTTTAATGAAGAAACGCTTAGTTATAATGGCATTTATGCTTATTACGAAAATACCTACTCCGAATTTATTAATGAAGGGGAATTCCGGTTTGAAGATCTGGAGGACAATGTTTATACTAATTCCGTGGATATTATTACGGCTGATTTTCCTGAAGAAATGGATACCATTGTCAAGGATTCAACTTATGAACTATTCTGGGACGGGGACCCACTTACTGCCGGCGAAAAAATTACATTGACAATTGACGGACCGCTGGAGTCTGATGCCAAAATGTTTCATGTGTCTGAAGAAGGGGCAGAAAGCATTGAGCTGAGCGAATCAGAAACATCCACACTAAGTTCCGGAGCAACCATTTTAGAACTGGAACGGAAATATGAAAGCGAAAATATTGATGCACCAAGTGTTGGCGGTAAAATTATCTCAACATACAAAGCAGCCAATTATGCAACAAATGTTATGGAATAACATTGCTATACCTTGCAAGGAGCAGGAAGACAAAATCAGTTTACTTATAAACAACTGCGATAAAAAAATAAGTATAATAATATGATATTTCTGCTTTATCGCACTGTGTCGAAACCAGCGAGGTCGAAATGCAGAAATCGGATATTACTATCTAAGCTTAAATATCCAAAAACAAAAAGGAATAACCTTTTATCTGGTATTCAGAATGAAAAGGGTGCCAAAAGGGTTGACACTAAATTATTTTTCAGGTATACGTTTCAGAATATCCAATGTGTGTTCCCACCACATCTGAACTGTTTCAATGCTTACTTTTTCATCAGGCGTATGGGCATTTTTAATGGTAGGGCCGATTGAAATCATATCAAGATAAGGATATTTTTCAAGAAACAAACCACATTCCAGTCCGGCATGAATTGCCCTCACCACAGGCTTTTTCTTAAAGAGTTTTTCATAGGATTTTTCAGATATCCTCAGGATCTCTGAATCAGGATTTGGTGCCCATCCCGGATAGCCTGCGCTATGCTGTACTTTTGCTTTAGCAAGTTTAAATACTGATGCCACCATTGTTGAAATATCTTTTTTACCGGATTCAAGCGAAGAACGCTGACTGGTAACAATTTCAATCTGGTCATCCTCAACAAATTTAACCGAAGCCAGATTGGTAGATGTTTCAACCATACCTTCAATGTCAGGGCTCCATGTATGTACACCGTGTGGACAGGCATAAACAGAACGTAACAGGGCTTTCTGCACCTTCTTATTCAGAACAAATTCAGGCATTTCAGTATCTGAAACACTGAATTTCATATTGGGTTCCCGTTTGCCGTTTTCTTCTTTTATTATGCTGGCAAAACCCTCAAAATCATTTTTTAGATCAGCGGCATATTTTTGATCAACACATACAACAGCATGCGCCTCGCGCGGAATGGCATTTCGTTTATTGCCGCCATCAAAATGGCTGAGCCGTACTTTATAATCATCATATGCCTGTGTCAAAAAGCGGGTTAATATCTTATTGGCATTGCCAAGGTCTTTGTGAATTTCATCACCACTATGGCCACCCCTTAATCCGTCAACCTCAATTTTGATGGCCACGTGATTTTCAGGCACAGTTTTTTTCTTATATGTAAACCTAGCATTGGTATCTATTCCGCCGGCACATCCGATAAATATTTCACCCTCATCTTCAGAATCAAGGTTAATGAGTATTTTACCATCAAAAAAACCGGGTTTAAGGGCAAAAGCCCCTGTTAATCCGGTCTCTTCATCTACCGTAAAAAGACATTCCAAACGGGGATGTTCAAATTCATCAGAACCAAGTAATGCCATCTGTACAGCGATGCCTATACCATCATCCGCACCCAGGGTTGTTCCTTTGGCTTTCACCCAGTCACCATCAACAAATGGCACAATGGGATCTTTGTTGAAATCAATCTCAACATCTTTATTTTTTTCACAAACCATATCCATGTGGCTTTGTAAAACCACCGTTTTCCGGTTTTCATAACCACTGCTGGCCGGTTTTGTTATCAAGACATTACCAATATCATCGCGTTTAGCATCAAGATCATGCTTATCGGCAAAGTCCAGCAAAAATTTGATGATCTTATCTTCTTGTTTGGATGGCCGTGGTACCTGGCAAATGTCTTCAAAATGTTTCCAGATAAGTTCCGGCTTTAAATGTGCTAATACTTCCATAATATGATTATTTTTGTTTAACGGGTCTTCTCATTTTTTTCTTTCAAGAAACAAATTTTGTGCAAATTTTGTGCAAACGAGGGCAGAGCCAAG
>JBNJGX010000318.1:0-3105 GCA_051748025.1 Bacteroidota bacterium | reverse complement strand
TCTATTTGAAGTTTTCCCTGAAATCAGCACGGAAAGCTGGATGGAAAAGATCAAAAAAGACCTCAAAGGTGCCGATTTTGAACGAAAACTGGTCTGGCATACCCTGGAAGGATTCAACCTGATGCCTTTTTACAGGATGGAAGACCTGCGTGATAAAGATTACCTCACTACACACCCGGGTGAATTTCCTTATACCCGCGGCACAGAAGTCAAAAACGACTGGCTCGTGCGGCAAGACATTGATGTTGACGATGTAAAAGCAGCCAATAAAAAAGCACTGGACATTCTCAACAAAGGGGTTACTGCCATTGGGTTCAATGTAAAACACAAGCTTTCTGCTGAAGATATTGAAACCCTGCTCGACGGCATTGTCATTGAAGCATTGCCGGTGTATTTTAACACAGACCACAACACAAATCATCTGAATATACTGGCTGAGTATGTAACGAATAAAGGCCTCGATAAACATAATATCACAGGGGCAGAAGATTTTGATCCGCTAAGTGCACTGGTTTTGAATGGCTTTATCCGGTCAGGGAAACAAACCTGGGATGTGGTTGAAAAAATCATGTCTGATACAAAAGAAAAACTTCCTGCATACCGCCCCATCAGCATCAACGCAAAACACTTCCAGAATGCCGGCTCCAACCTTACACAAGAGCTTGCTTTTGGGTTATCAATGGCCGTTGAATACCTTGATAAATTAACAGAAGCCGGATTAAGCATTGACGATATTGCACCTCGCCTGCAATTCAATTTTGCTACCGGCAGCAATTATTTCATGGAAATCGCAAAACTCAGGGCAGCCAGGCTGCTTTGGGCAAAAATTGTCAACAAATACAAGCCTGAACAGCCTGAAACAGAAAAAATGCACATTCATGCAGAAACCGCCACATGGAACATGACCGTGTATGACCCTTATGTAAACATGTTACGTGCTACCACGGAGACCATGTCTGCCGCGCTGGGCGGAGCAAAAAGCATCAATGTGCTGCCTTCCAACATCGCTTATGAAGAGCCAACCGAATTTTCCGAACGCATGGCAAGAAACATACAGCTTATCCTGCAGGAAGAAGCGCATTTCAATAAAGTCCAGGATCCCGCTGCAGGATCATATTACATTGAAACCTTAACCGATAACATAACTGAGAAAAGCTGGAAATTGTTCCTTGACATTGAAAATTCCGGTGGTTTTATACAGGCATTTAAAGACAATATCATTCAGGATATCATTGATGACACCATTGCCACACGAAAAAAGAAACTCTCAACACGAAAAGAAGTGCTTGTCGGCACATCACAATATCCAAACAAGGACGACAGGATTGACGAAAACATCAACCTCAACCGATTGTTTGATTCTCAGAAAAAAGATACCGGCAATGGCCGTCCCCTGAGGTTATTTCGCATTGCAGAAGAATTTGAAGCTTTGCGGATAAAAACAGAAAAGAGCAAAACCATCCCCAGGGTATTTTTGCTCACCATTGGCAAACCGGCAATGAGAAGTGCCAGGGCACAATTTGCATCCGGATTTTTTGCTGTGGCAGGGTTTGATATCATCAACAATATCGGCTTTGATACCATTGAAGAAGGCTATAAAGAAGCGGAAAAAGCCGGTGCCAACATCATCGTGTTGTGCAGTTCAGATGATGAATATGAACAATTTGGCAAAACACTGGCTGACATAAACAAAGACAAAGCTATACTCGTTGTTGCAGGAAATCCGGCATGCAAACCGGCATTGGAAAAAGCAGGGATAAAACATTTTATTCATGTCAAATCAGATGTCCTGTCAACACTGGAGGATTTTCAAACTATTTTGGGAATATAGAATTTTGTAAATATAAATAATCGTCATAAATGGTTATGTTAATAATAGTTAAATTCAGTTACTTATGATGCTCCCGAAATTAGAGGGGTTAGGGGTTAGGTTTTAGGTCAAAGAAATCTTAAACCTAAAACCTAACACCTAAACCCTATTAATCGGAACCGTTCGTAACTGATATTAACCAATTTTAATTGCTTAGTTACTAAAATTTTAAACATATGAAACCTGATTTTAAGTCCGTAAATATCAAAAGCAAACATACAACGCTCAATGATAAAGAATGGGAAAAATCCCACGGCATCACCAAAGACCAGGAAACGCCTGAAAAAATCAAGGTAAAACCTGTATATACCAAGCGTGACCTTGAGAACATCAATCACCTCAATTACGCTGCCGGGATTCCGCCGTATTTAAGGGGACCTTATTCAGCCATGTATGCAGTACGCCCATGGACCATCAGGCAATATGCAGGTTTTTCCACAGCCGAAGAATCAAACGCTTTTTACAGGCGCAACCTGGCAGCCGGACAAAAAGGCCTTTCCGTGGCTTTTGACCTGGCGACACACCGTGGGTATGATTCAGATCACGAACGCGTAACCGGTGATGTTGGAAAAGCAGGTGTTGCGATTGATTCTGTTGAAGACATGAAAATTCTCTTCGATCAGATCCCACTCAATAAAATGTCTGTGTCCATGACAATGAACGGTGCTGTATTGCCAATCATGGCATTTTACATTGTTGCAGGGCTGGAACAAGGAGCCAAACCTGAAGAAATGGCCGGCACCATTCAAAATGATATCCTCAAAGAATTCATGGTGAGGAATACATACATTTACCCGCCTGAATTTTCCATGCGTATCATTTCGGATATTTTTGAATACACATCCCAAAAGATGCCAAAATTCAATTCCATATCCATATCGGGGTATCACATGCAGGAAGCCGGTGCCACTAACGACATTGAGCTTGCCTACACACTGGCTGACGGCCTTGAATACATTCGCACCGGGATCAATGCCGGACTGGATATTGATGCTTTTGCCCCCAGGCTTTCATTTTTCTGGGCCATCGGCAAAAACCATTTCATGGAAATTGCTAAAATGCGTGCTGCCCGTATGCTGTGGGCTAAGATTGTAAAACAATTCAATCCCAAAAACCCCAAGTCCATGGCCCTGAGGACGCATTGTCAGACATCCGGTTGGTCATTAACAGAACAGGATCCGTTCAACAACATAGCGAGAACTTGTGTTGAAGCCATGGGAGCCGCCCTGGGACAC